>NZ_CVTX01000169.1:134315-184938 GCF_900005715.1 Pseudomonas sp. 34 E 7 | reverse complement strand
CGGCTAACCCGGCGTCCTGCCGGGTTGCCCACGGATTCAAGCCTGCGTTCGGCCAGCGTGGTTTAACGGGGCGCCTAAGATCAAGATCAAAAGCCAGATCAAGGGCGACTCGCTTCGCATCGTGGTTAGCGTTGGGTGCTACCGCGTTGTGTCGATACCTATGGCTGTCAGGTGCCCGCGGGGGCATCCGGCACGTGCGGCAGCGGCGTACCCTTGGGCCATAGCATCCAGATCTGTCCCTGCTGCTTCATGTTCCCCGCCAACTCGCCTGCTGCTTCGCCTGTGCCCCAGAACAAATCTGCGCGTACTTCTCCGGTGATGGCGCCGCCGGTGTCTTGGGCTGCGACGGGTCTGGCGATCGGTGAGCCGTCGGGTTTGGTGGTGGACAGCCACAACAGGCTCCCCAGCGGAATCACCTTGCGGTCAACCGCTACGCTGTATCCCGCCGTCAAGGGCACGTTCAGCGAGCCGCGCGGCCCTTCATTGCTGTCGGGGCGGGCGCTGAAGAACACGTAGCTGGGGTTGCTCGCCAGCAGTTCGGGGATGCGTTGCGGGTGCGCCTTGGCCCAGGCGCTGATGGCGGCCATGCTCACGTCTTCCTTTTTCAGCTCGCCCTGCTCGACCAGCCAGCGACCGATAGGGCGATAGGGATAGCCGTTCTGGTCGGCATAACCCACGCGCAGTTGACGACCATCGGCCAGTTGAATACGCCCGGAGCCCTGGATCTGCAGGAACTGCAGGTCCATCGGGTCGGTCAGCCAGGCGATCGGCTTGGCGCTCGAGCCTTGGCCGTTGAGGGTGCCGGCATCGTCATATGGCTTGAGCACGCGGCCCTCCAGGCGACCGCGCAGGCGTTTGCCCTTGAGTTCCGGGTAGATGGCTTCCAGGTTGACGATAATCAGGTCGTCCGGCACGCCATACACCGGCACATGGGCGGTGGCGGTTTCGGTGAGGCTGCCGGGGTAGACCGGCTCGTAGTAGCCGGTGATCAGGCCGTTCGGCGTGTTGTCGGCTGAACGCAGGCCAAATACATCCAGGCGCTCCTTGAGGAACCCGCGAACCGCCACGGCATCGCCCGGCACGCCGGCTGCGGCTGCGCAAGTCGCCCCCCAGACCGGGTCGGCCTTGAGGCGCTGGCAGGCACTGCGCCAGGATTCGAAACCTGCCAGCAGATCGCTGTCGGAAACGGACGGCAGCGCCTCCCACGGTGCGCTCACGTAAGTGGCGACGGCATGGGGTTTGGCGGCTTCTTCTTTGGCGGGTTCTTTGCCCGCGTCCTTGCCCAGGTCGCAGCCGGCCAGCAGCGCGATCATCGGCAGAGCCCACGCCAGGCGGCTCCAGGGTTTCCAATTGTCATTCATGCACGTAATTCCTGAAGCGATTGCCCGGGCTTTATCGCGTTGGGCAACCCTTATTATTAATAGGGCTATTGGTCTTTGCGGACGAGGCGGGGATACTGGCCGCCGTTTTCCGTGAGCCTGAGCCACCATGACTTTTAAACATATGACGGTTGTAGTGCTGGCCTGCCTGGCCTTGTCCGCCTGCGGCGGTGTTGACCCCAATTCGCCCCTGGGCCAGCGCAAGGCGATCTTCAAGCAGATGCTCAAGACCAGCGAAGACCTGGGTGGCATGTTGCGCGGGCGTATCCCGTTCGACGGCGCCCGGTTTGCCGACGGCGCGGTCAAGTTGGACGTGTTGGCCCATGAACCCTGGCAGCATTTCCCGAGCGTACGTGAAGACGACCACACCAGTGCCAGGGACGAAGTGTGGCAAAAGCAGGCGCAATTCCAGCAACTGGCTCGTGACCTTGAAGCGGCCACCGGTGAATTGGTGACCGCAAGCCAGGTCCAGCCCTATAAGGCCGGCAGCCTTCAACCTGCGGTGCAGAAAGTCGAAGATGCCTGCAGCGCTTGCCATAAGCAGTTCCGGGACCATTGACCGGTTTTACTGGTCGAGTTCTTCCACCGCATCCTGCAACTCTTTGCGCGATTCGGCGAGCTTGTCCTTGCGCTTGTTGATCTTGTCCGCATCGCCTTTTTTCATGGCCTTGTCGAGGTCGGCTTGACGGCGGCTGACTTCGTGCTTGGCATCGAGCACCTTGTTTTCGCGCTCTTTCTTCAGCGATGCGTCAGTGCAGTTGGCGGTGACCTCGCTCAGGGCTTTTTCCAGCCCGGCCTGTTGGGCGCTGTTGCCATGGGCCTTGGCCTGTTCGATCTGGGTACTGATGGCTTGGCGCTTGGCGGCGCAGCCTGTCAGTTGGGGGGCTTCGTCGGCGGCCAGCAGCGGCGTGGTCGTGAAGCTTGCAAAGGTGAGTAACGCAAGAGGGGCAAGAAATTTCATATAAGGGCTCCAAGGTAGCAATCAGAGGGCCGGGCCGGTTTCAAAAACCGTCTATGCCGGCGCCATGTAATATTTCAGCCAATGCCTGTACCTGCGGGTCGCGGAAAAAAGCGCTCAGTTGCGCTGCGCGTCCCGGGCCGATGCCGTCAGAGGCCAGCCAGGCTTGGGTGTCTTTGGCGACCAGCGTATGCCAGTCGCCCTGCAGGTTGTTGCGCGCCGCGGGCGGCACCCCCAATGCTTTGAGCCATTGTGCAAAAGGCCGTTTGCGGGCGCTGTGAATACTGTCGAGCACCCGCGTACGGGTGCGTTCGCCGAAGCCATCAATGTTAGCAAGCTCTGCCGCATCCAGGGTCAACCAATCGAGAAAGCCTGCGATTAGACCGGCCTGGATCAATACGTTCCAGGTCTCACGCCCCATATGGGGCAAGGCCAGGCCCTGGTTGCTGCTCAGCCAGGTGAGGCGCGAGAGCAGTTGCTCCTCGCAACCAGGGTCCAGTTGCCAGCAACTCAAGGCATGAAAGTCGCGAGTATCGGGCACCGGCACTTCCACCCGGGTCTTGTTGCGCAGGACCACCTCGTCGAGCCGGGGAATGACCTGGCCGGCCAGGCTGATGGACACCTGGTCGCCGGGACGGATGTCCAGGTTCTGCCAGTTTTTCAGCGAGCCTGCGCTGACCCGCCTGATTTGCCGATCATCCAGCCACACGGGGTCCAGTTCGAGAATCGGTGTGATACGCCCGGTACGCCCGATCCTGAACTGCACCTTGCGCACCAGCGCCAACGCCTTGCTCACCGGGTACTTCCAGGCCACGGCCCAGTAGGGTGCGCTGGCTTTCCAGCGTTTGGCCGGCGCGCGCGCCGCCTGATGCAACACCACGCCATCGCTGGCGAACGGCAGCGGATGGTTGTACCAATGCAGACGCCAACGCGCGGCATCGCTGATGCTGGCGATGGACTGGCTATACCGCTGGCTGTCGGTAAACCCCCACCGCGCCAGCGTGGCCAGGCGCTCGGTGAAGCTGGCCGGGCCCTCGGGCCAGGCCCACACGAACAGCCCGATCCCGCCTGCCTCGGTGTCGCTCAATTGCCGTCGGTTCATCAAGCCAGCCACTTTACTGCGCGCGTTGAGCCCGCCCTGTGCGGACTGTACGTGGTCGTCGAGGCGCCAGTAGAGCTCGCCTTGCAGTACCGCATCGACCGGCTCCGACAGTTGCTGGACGATACCCGGGATTCTGCGGGCGCCAGCTGACCAATCGTGACCGAGCAGGCCGTCGCCGCGGCTGATGAGTTGGTGCAAGCGGCCTTTGCGATACACCAGGGTCACGGCGACGCCGTCGACCTTGGGTTGAATCCAGACGTCCTGTCGGGTGCTGAGCCAATCACCCACTTCGGATGCGTCCAACAACTTCTCCAGACCGGTATGGGCGACCGGGTGGCGGACTGTGCCACGAGCGCTTGCCAGCGGATTGTCAGCCCTGGGTGTGGGTTGCAGCGCGCATTTGCGCCAATGGGCCAGGCGACGCCGGGCCTGGTCGTACAGTTCATCGCTGATGGGGGATTGACCCTGTCGGTGGTAGGCGTCATCCCATTGGCTGACCTGCCTGGCCAACGTGTCGATTTGCGCTCGGACATCATCGGGGCAGTCTTCGGCCCAGGCCCGGCACGCTAGAAAGCTGATCAGGAAAATCATCAACAGACGCATCGTGAGCATCCTTGCTCGGAAAGGGTGCTCAGCCTAAGTGATCGGCACGGCCACAAAAAAGCCCCGACCGAGCGGGGCTTTTTACCGGGTGTTTCTGCTTGGGTGAACAGGCCGCCCCACGCGTGCGGCGCGTCGTTGTTATCCGTCTCGGCGCCGCGCTTTTGCTGGCCCGCGTCGACTTCGGCCGTGGTTTCAACGATTTTGTTGCAACCTTTGAGAAACAAAAAAGCCCCGCCGGTCGAACCCGGCGGGGCTTTGGCGGCCGCGAGCGATTACAGGCCGGCAGCGGTCCGCAGGTCGTTGGCGCGGTCGGTTTTTTCCCAGGTGAAGGTGGTGAAGGTGTCGTCGCCGACCGTCTTCTGCGCAGGGGTACGGCCGAAGTGGCCGTAGGCTGCGGTTTCCTTGTACATCGGGTGCAGCAGGTCGAGCATGGTGGTGATCGCGTAAGGGCGCAGGTCGAAAATCTCACGCACCAACTTGACGATCTTGTCATCGCTGATCTTGCCGGTACCGAAGGTATTCAGCGAGATAGACGTCGGCTGGGCTACGCCAATGGCGTAGGACACCTGGATCTCGCAACGCTCGGCCAGGCCTGCGGCGACGATGTTCTTGGCCACGTAGCGACCGGCGTAGGCGGCGGAACGGTCAACCTTGGACGGGTCTTTGCCCGAAAACGCGCCACCGCCGTGGCGGGCCATGCCGCCGTAGCTGTCGACGATGATCTTGCGACCGGTCAGGCCGCAGTCGCCCACCGGGCCACCAATGATGAACTGGCCGGTCGGGTTGATATGGAACTGGGTGTCCTTGGTGAGCAGTTCGGCCGGCAGCACGTGCTTGACGATCAGCTCCATCACGCCTTCGCGCAGGTCTTTGTAGGAAACGTCCGGGTTGTGCTGGGTGGACAGTACGACGGCGTCGATACCGACCACTTTGCCGCCGTCGTAGCGGCAGGTGACCTGGGACTTGGCGTCCGGGCGCAGCCATGGCAACAGCCCGGATTTGCGCGCTTCGGCCTGGCGCTGCACCAACTGGTGGGAGAAGGTGATAGGCGCAGGCATCAGCACGTCGGTTTCATTGCTGGCGTAGCCGAACATCAGGCCCTGGTCGCCGGCGCCCTGATCTTCAGGCTTGGCGCGGTCGACGCCCTGGTTGATGTCGGGGGACTGCTTGCCGATGATGTTCATCACGCCGCAGGTCGCGCCGTCAAAGCCCACATCGGAGCTGGTGTAGCCGATGTCGGTGATCACGTCTCGCACGATCTGTTCCAGGTCGACCCAGGCCGTAGTGGTGACTTCGCCGGCGATGATCGCCACGCCCGTTTTCACCAGAGTCTCGCACGCCACACGGGCGAACTTGTCTTCAGCAATGATGGCGTCCAGCACCGCGTCAGAAATCTGGTCGGCGATTTTGTCCGGATGCCCTTCAGACACGGACTCGGAGGTGAAAAGGGAGTATTCGCTCATCTCGATGTTTTCCTGATATTTACCGATGGTGAGTGTCGCCAGCCGGTCGCTGAAAATGGCGGACCTGAATCTGGAAACCATTACGTAAACCTACATAGAGGCTTTCCCCGGGAACGAGTCCCGCAGCGGTGGCCCAACGGGCCAGATCGTCCTGTTCAAAACCCAGCCAGAGATCACCGCAGGCCTCCTTGGCCCAATTCTGGTTGTGGCTGCATAAATCCGTCACCAGCAGGCTACCGCCGGGGTGCAACAGCCCGGCCATTTGCCTGAGCGCATCGGCCGGGGCGGCGAAATGGTGCAAGACCATGTTCAGCACCACGCAATCGGCCTGCAGGCGGGTGTCACTCAGGGCATCGGCCAGTTGCAGGCTGACATTGGCCAACGCTTCGCGCTCACACAACTGGCGGGCCAGTTCGAGCATCGCCGGGCTGTTGTCCAGTGCCGTCACCTGCCCGAAGCGTCGCGCCAGGTCCGGCAGAAAACCGCCGTCGCCAGGGCCCACTTCCAAGGCCGTGGCCTTATCACTGAAGCTCAGCTTGTCCAACAGCGCCAGTACGCTTTCGCGGTACTGGGGCAAGCCGGCGATCAGGTCCTGCTGGGCGCGAAACTTGTCGGCGACCCGGGAGAAAAAGTCCTGGCTGGCGGCAGCACGTTGCCCATGCACCTGGGCGATCCGCGCTTGCACAGCGCCGGGCAGGCCCAGGTTGTCGACTTCTTCGAGCAGCGCCGCGTGCAATTTGCCGCCGAGCAACTCGGTGTGGGGCAGGGCGCGGCGGTAAAAAATCGCATTGCCTTCGCGGCGAGTGGCCACCAGGTCGGCCTGGGCCAGTACCTTCAAATGATGGCTCATGCCGGACTGGCCGATGGCGAAGATCTGCGCCAGTTCCAGTACCCCGAATGAATCATTGGCCAGTGCGCGCAATACGTTCAAGCGCAACGGATCACCCGCAGCCTTGCAAAGAGCTGCCAGTTCATCGCTGTCGGCGGGAAGCAGGGAGGGCACGGGTAGGTTCATAAGGCCAGCAGTCTAGAGACGGGTGGTACTCGCCGCAAGGCCAATATCAAAAAGTTTTGATATTGATCGATAAGTGGCGGTTATAAGCAGCCGCTATTGCCTTTAGACGAACCCGCAGCGCAATTGTGCAAGGGATCGGCGCGCAAACCGCGGGAAAAACCTGCTCAAGTGACTATCTGTCATTGCCCGCAGGCGGTGGCTGAGGGAAAATGCCGGTCCTTTTTTCCGTTTCCTTATTCAAGCCCCCAGGAGATCAGCGATGCCCAGCCGTCGTGAGCGTGCCAACGCCATTCGTGCCCTCAGCATGGATGCCGTGCAAAAAGCCAACAGCGGCCATCCCGGTGCCCCGATGGGCATGGCGGATATCGCCGAGGTACTTTGGCGTGACTACCTGAAACACAACCCGAGCAACCCGTCGTTCGCCGACCGTGACCGCTTCGTGCTGTCCAACGGCCACGGCTCGATGTTGATCTATTCGCTGCTGCACCTGACCGGCTATGACGTCACCATCGACGACTTGAAAAGCTTCCGTCAACTGCACAGCCGCACCCCCGGCCACCCGGAATTCGGCTACACCCCAGGCGTCGAGACCACCACCGGTCCCCTGGGCCAGGGCCTGGCCAACGCTGTCGGCTTCGCGCTGGCGGAAAAAGTCCTGGGCGCGCAGTTCAACCGCCCCGGCCATGACATCGTCGACCACCACACCTATGTGTTCCTGGGTGATGGCTGCATGATGGAAGGCATTTCCCACGAAGTCGCCTCCCTGGCCGGCACGCTGGGCCTGGGCAAGCTGATTGCCTTCTACGATGACAACGGCATCTCCATCGACGGCGAAGTCGAAGGCTGGTTCACCGATGACACCCCCAAGCGTTTCGAAGCCTACAACTGGCAGGTAATCCGCAACGTCGACGGCCACGATCCGGAAGAAATCAAGATCGCCATCGACACCGCCCGCAAGAGCGCGCAGCCGACCCTGATCTGCTGCAAGACCACCATCGGTTTCGGTTCGCCGAACAAGCAAGGCAAGGAAGACTGCCACGGCGCCCCACTGGGTGACGCGGAAATCGCCCTGACCCGTGAAGCGCTGAAGTGGACCCACGGCCCGTTTGAAATCCCGGCTGATATCTACGCCGAATGGGATGCCAAAGAAAAAGGCCTGGCCGCCGAAGCCGAGTGGGACCAGCGTTTCGCTGCCTACTCCGCCGAATTCCCGGAGCTGGCCAATGAACTGGTACGCCGCCTGGCCGGTGACCTGCCTGCCGACTTCTCGGAAAAAGCCTCGGCCTACATCGCCGAAGTCGCGGCCAAGGGCGAGACCATCGCCAGCCGTAAAGCCAGCCAGAACACCCTGAACGCCTTCGGTCCGTTGCTGCCGGAGTTCCTTGGCGGTTCGGCCGACCTGGCCGGCTCTAACCTGACCCTGTGGAAAGGCTGCAAAGGCGTGTCGGCTGAAGACGCCAGCGGTAACTACATGTACTACGGCGTGCGTGAGTTCGGCATGAGCGCCATCATGAACGGCGTGTCCCTGCACGGTGGCCTGGTGCCTTACGGCGCGACCTTCCTGATGTTCATGGAATACGCGCGTAACGCCGTACGCATGGCCGCGCTGATGAAGAAGCGTGTGATCCATGTGTACACCCACGACTCCATCGGCCTGGGTGAAGACGGCCCGACGCACCAGCCGGTCGAGCAACTGACCAGCCTGCGCACCACGCCGAACCTGGATTGCTGGCGCCCCGCCGACGCGGTGGAATCCGCCGTGGCCTGGAAGCACGCCATCGAGCGCAAGGACGGCCCTTCGGCGCTGATCTTCTCGCGTCAGAACCTGCAGCACCAGGTGCGGACCGACGCGCAGATCGCCGACATCAGCCGTGGTGGTTATGTGCTCAAGGACTGCATCGGCGAGCCGGAACTGATCCTGATCTCCACCGGTTCCGAAGTGGGCCTGACCGTCCAGGCCTACGACAAGCTGACCGCGCAAGGTCGCAACGTTCGCGTTGTGTCCATGCCGTGCACCAGCGTGTTCGAAGCCCAGGACGCCGGCTACAAGCAATCGGTACTGCCGTTGCAGGTCAGCGCGCGTATCGCTGTCGAAGCGGCCCACGCTGACTACTGGTACAAGTACGTGGGCCTGGAAGGCCGCGTGATCGGCATGACCACCTACGGTGAGTCGGCGCCGGCGCCAGCCTTGTTCGAAGAGTTCGGTTTCACCCTGGAAAACATTCTGGGTCAGGCTGAAGAACTGCTGGAAGACTAAGGCGCTAACGCGGTGGCCCACTGGCCACCGCCTCTACTGTAGGAGCGAGCTTGCTCGCGAAGATCGTCAACGATAACGCAGCGTTTCTGGTTTAACGCGGCGCTCTCAAGTTCTTCGCGAGCAAGCTCGCTCCTACAGTTTGTGTCGCCCACAATGCGAGAACCCCATGCCCCAACCGCGTCCCTACAAAGTTGCACTCAACGGCTACGGCCGCATTGGTCGTTGCGTCTTGCGTGCGCTGTTCGAACGAGGGGCGGCGGCCGGGTTTGAAATTGTCGCGATCAACGATCTGGCCGACATGGCCAGCATCGAATACTTGACACGCTTTGACTCCACCCACGGCCGTTTCCCCGGCGAAGTGCGGATCGAAGGTGATTGTCTGCATATTAATGGCAGCTGCGTGCAGGTCTTGCGCAGCGCCACCCCTGAAGGCATCGACTGGAAAGCACTGGGCGTCGACCTGGTGCTGGAATGTTCCGGTGTCTATAACACCCGTGCCGACGGCCAGCGTTTTCTCGACGCCGGCGCACCGCGCGTGCTGTTTTCCCAGCCGATGGCCAGCGAGGCCGACGTGGACGCCACCATCGTCTACGGCATCAACCAGGATTGCCTGACCGGCGCTGAGCTGCTGGTGTCCAATGCCTCGTGCACCACCAACTGCAGCGTGCCGTTGTTGCGCCTGCTGGATCAGGCGATCGGCATCGATTACGTGTCGATCACCACGATTCACTCGGCGATGAACGACCAGCCGGTGATCGACGCCTATCATCATGAAGACCTGCGCCGCACGCGCTCGGCATTCCAGTCGGTGATTCCGGTGTCCACCGGCCTGGCCCGCGGCATCGAGCGACTGTTGCCGGAACTTGCCGGACGAATCCAGGCCAAAGCCGTACGGGTGCCGACGGTGAATGTGTCTTGCCTGGACATCACCCTGCAAACCGTCAGCGACACCGATGCGACGGAGGTCAACCGGATCCTGCGCGACGCCGCCACCCGCGGCCCGCTCAAAGGCCTGCTGGCCTACACCGAGTTGCCGCACGCCAGTTGTGATTTCAACCATGACCCGCATTCGGCCATTGTCGATGCCAGCCAGACCCGCGTTTCCGGCCCGAGGCTGGTGAACATCCTGGCCTGGTTCGACAACGAATGGGGCTTTGCCAACCGCATGCTTGATGTGGCAGAACACTATCTGCACATCGCCGCTAAACAACCTCAACAGTAACTCAGGAACTGCGACCCATGACCGTGTTGAAGATGACCGACCTCGATCTGCAAGGTAAGCGCGTACTGATTCGCGAAGACCTCAACGTCCCAGTCAAGGACGGTGTTGTCACCAGCGATGCGCGAATCCTGGCCTCGCTGCCGACCATCAAGCTGGCCCTGGAAAAAGGCGCGGCCGTGATGGTCTGCTCCCACCTGGGCCGTCCGACCGAAGGCGAGTTTTCCGCCGAAAACAGCCTCAAGCCGGTCGCCGAGTACCTGAGCAAGGCCCTGGGCCGTGACGTGCCGTTGGTCGCAGATTACCTGGGTGGCGTGGACGTGAAAGCCGGCGACATCGTGCTGTTCGAAAACGTGCGCTTCAACAAGGGCGAGAAAAAGAACAGCGACGAACTGGCCCAGCAGTACGCAGCATTGTGCGACGTGTTCGTGATGGACGCCTTTGGCACCGCCCACCGCGCCGAAGGTTCGACCCACGGCGTGGCCAAGTTCGCCAAGGTCGCCGCGGCCGGCCCGCTGCTGGCGGCTGAGCTGGATGCGTTGGGCAAGGCCCTGGGCGCTCCGGCACAACCGATGGCCGCCATCGTCGCGGGTTCCAAGGTCTCCACCAAGCTGGACGTGCTCAACAGCCTCAGCCAGATCTGCAACCAGTTGATCGTCGGCGGCGGCATCGCCAACACCTTCCTGGCTGCAGCGGGTCACCCGGTGGGCAAGTCCCTGTACGAGCCGGACCTGCTGGACACCGCCCGCGCCATCGCCGCCAAAGTCAGCGTGCCGCTGCCGGTGGACGTGGTGGTCGCCAAGGAATTCGCTGAAAGCGCCGAAGCGACCGTCAAGCTGATCGCTGACGTGGCCGACGACGACATGATCCTGGACATCGGCCCGCAAACCGCAGCCAACTTCGCTGAACTGTTGAAAGCTTCCCAGACCATCCTGTGGAATGGCCCGGTCGGCGTCTTCGAATTCGACCAATTCGGCAATGGCACCAAAGTATTGGCCAAAGCCATTGCTGAAAGCTCCGCATTTTCCATCGCCGGCGGCGGTGACACCCTGGCGGCCATCGATAAATATGGCGTTGCTGATCAGATCTCCTACATTTCTACTGGTGGCGGTGCGTTCCTTGAATTCGTCGAGGGCAAGGTACTGCCGGCCGTGGAAGTGCTGGAAACCCGGGCCAAGGGTTAAGGCGCGCGTGATCAGGAAAAGGAGCGTTCCCATGATCAAGTCGTTGGCACTGGTGATCGCAGCGGGCCTGTTGGCCGGCTGCGGCAGCACGCCGAGTGCGGCGCCCGAGGCGGAAAAGGCCTCGGCACCGCTTAAAAAAAGCTGCTACCAGGCTGACTGGCAAGCCGAGACCATGCCGGTGATCAACAAGCGCATCGGCAACGAACGGCTGGAGAAATACGACTCCGCGCCCAACGGTCAGGAACAGGGTTGCCCATGACGGGTCTGATCCACTAACCCACAGCAACGGCGGCCTCTGGTCGCCCTGCGAGGATTGGCAATGAAAGGCGTTTTCGCCCTGGCAACCCTGGCCTTGTTGGCCGGTTGCAGCAGCATGAGCATGTTCGACAAGGCAGAGCCTGTAGACAAGTGGACCACCTGGACTTGCGACAGCAAGGCTGAGGTCAACTGGCGCTTTGTCAATCAGGACCGCAGCGAGGTGGATGTACGTCTCGGTGGTTCGGATCAGGTTTACCGCCTCAAGCAGGACGTGGCGGCATCGGGCGCGCTGTACAGCGACGGCCAGCTGGCCTTTCACACCAAGGGTGAGGAAGGCCTGGTGTATTGGGTGGCCACGGATGATTTGATTGGGCGCGGCTGCAAGGCCAACTGAGATCTGTCATGAGATGAGATCCAAATGTGGGAGGGGGCTTGCCCCCGATTGCGGTGTGTCAGTCAGCACTTGGGTGTCAGACTGACCGCTATCGGGAGCAAGCCCCCTCCCACATTGATTCGGTTTCAACTTGGAATTTGAGTCGGCTACACCAGCAATAACGATTCAGCAGCTCAAGCTCAACCCCTTGATCTGCAATAACTTGAATAGCAGCCGCCGCTACGGCAGGCTTGCACGATTAACGACCCTCGATCGGGAGAGACAACACAATGGCACTTATCAGCATGCGTCAAATGCTGGACCACGCAGCCGAGTTCGGCTACGGCGTTCCAGCCTTTAACGTCAACAACCTTGAGCAGATGCGCGCCATCATGGAAGCCGCTGACAAGACCGACTCCCCCGTGATCGTCCAGGCTTCGGCCGGTGCCCGCAAATACGCCGGCGCGCCGTTCCTGCGCCACCTGATCCTTGCCGCCATTGAAGAATTCCCGCACATCCCGGTGTGCATGCACCAGGACCACGGCACCAGCCCTGACGTGTGCCAGCGCTCCATCCAACTGGGCTTCAGCTCGGTGATGATGGACGGCTCCCTGGGCGAGGACGGCAAGACCCCGACCGATTACGAGTACAACGTACGCGTGACCCAGCAAACCGTGGCCATGGCTCATGCCTGCGGCGTGTCGGTAGAAGGCGAACTGGGCTGCCTGGGCTCCCTGGAAACCGGCATGGCCGGTGAAGAAGACGGCATCGGCGCCGAAGGCGTGCTCGATCACAGCCAGATGCTGACCGACCCGGAAGAGGCTGCGGACTTCGTCAAGAAGACCCAGGTCGACGCCCTGGCCATCGCCATCGGCACCAGCCACGGCGCCTACAAGTTCACCAAGCCACCGACCGGCGACGTACTGGCCATCGACCGCATCAAGGAAATCCACAAACGCATCCCCAACACCCACCTTGTGATGCACGGCTCTTCCTCGGTACCGCAAGAGTGGCTGGCGATCATCAACCAGTACGGCGGCGACATCAAGGAAACCTACGGCGTACCGGTTGAAGAAATCGTCGAAGGCATCAAGTACGGCGTGCGCAAGGTCAACATCGACACCGACCTGCGCCTGGCCTCCACCGGTGCGATGCGTCGCCTGATGGCCACCAACCCGAGCGAATTCGACCCGCGTAAATTCTTCGGTGCGACCGTGACCGCGATGCGTGATGTGTGTATCGCGCGTTATGAAGCATTTGGTACCGCCGGTAATGCTTCGAAGATCAAGCCGATTTCTTTGGAGGCTATGTATCAGCGGTATTTGAAGGGTGAGTTGAACGCTAAGGTGAACTGAGTCTTAAGCGTTTAACTAAGGAAGCCCGCAGCGATGCGGGCTTTTTTTTGCCTTGGGTTTGATCAGGCGGCGTGGGGCGTATCGAAGCCACGCTGTTCAATCACGCGGAACACATCACTGACATCCTGCAACAGAATGCGCGCCGTATTGGCCACATGGTTCAGGTCGCGCTCGGCGAAGTCCGGCAGGCTGGAGCAAGCCATGAGGTTGAGGTGTTCGAGGGCGGCGTTGAGGCGTTCGCGCAGGCAGGCGTGGAGGTCCAGCAGTGGGGCGTTGCTGTCTATCAAGAGAACGGGCGAATCGGTCGCGGACTCAGTGCAGGGATAAAAACGGCGGGGCGGAAGTTGGTTGTTCATGGCAAATCCTTAACTCGAAAGAAGAATAGCCACCGTTTGCTGCGAAACAAATTGGGTGGCAGCTGTACGCGGGTTCGCAGACCGAGGAGTTAAGACCCGGCAGACCCGAAGGTCTCCCACGCACAGCCGCCATAACAAAGACGACCTTCGGCTGGGAGCCTGGGCTGTTTTGACGGATGCGGAATTAACTCTGTAGGGCTGCGAAACCCTGTCGCCGATCAATGCCAGCGACGGAGCGAACTATAAGCGGCCATCTGTCTGGCCGCAACGGTACTGTAGGACGAACACCGGCCTCTCAGGCCAGGCAGGACAACTGTGGGAGGGGGCTTGCCCCCGATTGCGGAGTGTCAGCATGCACAGTCGGCGGCTGGCCCACCGCTATCGGGGGCAAGCCCCCTCCCACAGGGTATTCAAGCGTCTGGACTTATCCTCGCGCTCATCGGACATGGCCTACTCGCATTGAGGCCAATCCGTTACTCGTGAGCAGACGCTCGTCGGCAATTGCATCAGACGTATGGTGATTGAAATGTCCGTTATAACGGACATAATCAGATTAATTTCATTAAAAGTTCTGTATAGGTGACATTTTGCTCATCACTACTCCCCCGGCTTTTGGCGAGCGGATCAGGCAATTGCGCCGGGCGAAGCACTACAGTCAGCAGCAACTCGCGGAAAAAGCGCGGTGCAGCCGTAAAACCATCATCGACCTGGAAGCAGGGGAAAACGTTGCCATGTACACCGCCTTCAGGGTGATTATGGCGTTGGGAATGGCATTGGAAGTGGTTGACCGGCGAATCGATCTCAAATCCCTTGCCGAGCTGGTAGAGCACGATGAGTAAAATCAAGCGGCTTAACATTGCCACACCTCAAGGCAATGCGGGTGAACTGTCCAAGGGGTCGCAGTTTTCCTTCGCCTATGCGTCGGCCGAGGCGTCTCGTGAGGTGTCATTGGTCATGCCTTACGACCCGACGCCTACGGTCAGTAATGTTCTGCATCCAATTTTCGATATGAATGTGCCCGAAGGTTTTCTGGCTGATCAAATCAAGCGCCGCATGGCCAAGCATATGCAGGTGGACGAAATGCGCCTGCTGTCGATCATTGGAGGTAACCAGATTGGTCGGCTGAGTTATGAGAATCCTGTAGAAGCATCGGTCCCTGTTAAAGCTCAGGTGGGATTGCAGGAGATATTGTCAGCACAGGGCTCGCAGGGTGTGTTCGATTTCCTGGTAGACACCTATTTTGAATCAGGTATTTCGGGAGTGCAGCCCAAGGTGCTGGTGCCTGATCTGGACAAGCTCAAAAGCAACCGCAAAACCATGCTCAGCTCTGACCTGATTGTAAAATCCGGCGCAGATGAATATGCCCACCTGGCGCAAAACGAATTCCTCTGTTTAGAAGCAGCTCGCCTTTGCGGCTTGGAAACGCCGCGTTTCTGGCTCTCCGACAGTGGTGATCTTTTTGTCATGGAGCGCTTTGATCTGACACCGTCCGGCAGGTTGGGCTTTGAGGACATGGCTGTATTGCTGGGATTGAACAAGGATCCTCACGACAACTACAAATATTCCCAAAGTTACGAAACGCTCGCCGCGGTGATCCGCGAGGTTTGCGGCCAGGGCGATGTGTTGCGTGAGCTCGAACGTTTTTTCTCTATGATTTGCCTGTCGGTCATGGTGCGCAACGGCGATGCCCATCTGAAAAATTTCGGCGTGCTCTATACCCATCCGGGCTCCCCCGAAACCGCGCAGTTGGCGCCTGTGTTCGATGTCACAACCACCACGGCCTATGAACACTACAATCCGAAATCCGGCCAGGCATTGGTTGATCGCACGTTGGCAATCAAGATGAACAAAACCAAGGCGTACCCTGACCGTCAGCAACTGATTGAGTTTGGTCGCAAGCACTGCGGTGTAGCAGCCCCAGGCGTGATCATCGAGCGTATTGCAGACGCGATGTCCGAGGCGCTTGGCGCCCATCAGACGCGAGTTGATGTTGAGCTTTTTTCCACAATGCGCAAGGAGTGGGACGCGGGCCGTGCGATGGCGTTACACGACTCGGTGGCATCGGGTATGCGACGCAAGCCGGTGGTAAAGCCTTTGCATTAAGGCTTGTGGAAAACCCGCACGATTGCGGTGTGTCAGCAAACGGAGTGGGTGACTGGCCCACCGCCATCGGGGGCAAGCCCCCTCCCACAGGTGGACTGCAGTGGCTTCAAGGCCTGGGAACGGTCCCTGGGTTTATCGGACCTTGCCTGCATACGCTGGGCCGATCCGTTTTACTCGTGATCAATATCCAACTTGGCAAACGTCACCCGTGCGCCTTCCTTGCTGTCCCCACTGTTGTCCTGCACATACACCCCCGCCTTGAAGTACAGCGGCTTGTCGCCCCAGGCCGCGCCGATGCGATCATTCCACTCGCTGTCGGCCGCGTTCACGCTGAGCAATCCGGCCTTGTTGAGGTTGATCACATAGGTAAAGCTCTTCTCCAGGGGCACGTTGGAGGCGACCGTGATGACCCTGCTTTCGGATTCATCCGGGCGCATGCGCACTTTGGCGACGATGTTGCCGGTCTGGGTTTTTTCCTTGAATTGGTACTCCAGCTTGATCAGGGGTTTCTGGCTGTCATAGGCATGGATCTGGCCGATCACGACCTTGCCGCTGGACGGCACCTGGTTGACGGTGAGCGTGGCGCGCAGGAAGTTGTCGGCCTCGGGGTAGGTCCAGTTGCGCAGGCGCCCGTCGGCGTAGGTTTCGCGCAGTTCGCTGCGCGGGTAGATGGCGTTTTCGGTGCGGGTGCCGGTGACGGGCGTCCAGAACTGCACATCGCTGCCTTCGGCCTGGAAGTACTGGTCATTGAAGCCGCTGAGCAGCTTCGGGGTTTCGATGGTCGTGGGCGGGGAGCCGACCGGAATGCTCAGGTTCCAGGTGGAAAGGTCGATCATGGTGTTGGCCTTTTGACGAGGGGTGAACGCTTTAGCCCGAGGGCTGCACAGGTTCTTTATAGGTGGTGTTAACCCACTTGTTAAACGCTGGCTGGCAATTTATTGGCGTCAGAGGAATGCCAAAAAGCCATGTTGCCCATGGTACGCGGGCTGCAGCGCCTTACCGTTAGTCGGCTTCCCGGGGTTTGGCGCGATGATGGCACCGACGTTACTTCTGCTTTTATATTCCCGGGGCTAGAGTGAGGCCTCATTATTTGTCCGGTTTTGAATACCCGAAGTGACCGGTGCAGTTCCTTAAGGAAGAGACGTAGCATGGATTGCGCTTCAAACCTCGGCGACGGTAGTTCAGTTCTCCTGGTGGTCGATGACTACCCGGAAAATCTCGTCAGCATGCGTGCCGTGTTACAGCGTGAAGACTGGCAAGTGATTACCGCGACTTCCGGTTTGCAGGCCCTGGAATTGCTGCTGGTGCATGACGTCGACCTGGTGTTGCTGGACGTGCGGATGCCCGGTATGGATGGCTTCGAGGTGGCCCGTCTGATGCGCGGCAGCCAGCGCACGAGCATGACGCCGATCATCTTTCTCTCGGCCAATGCCCAGTCCCCCGACGCGGTGCTCCAGGGCTACGCCAGCGGTGCGATCGACTACCTGTTCAAACCCTTCGACCCACATATTCTCAAGCCCAAGGTACAGGCACTGCTGGAACATCAGCGTAATCGCCGTGAGCTGCAGCGGTTGAGCCATGACCTGGAGGCCGCCCGCGCCTTCAATGCCTCGGTATTGGACAACGCCGCCGAAGGGATTCTGGTGGTGGGCGAGGGCAGCGTGATCCAGTACGCCAACCCGGCTATCTCCAGGCTGCTCAATGCCACGATGGCCGAGTTGCAGGGCGAGAGTTTCCTGAGTTTCCTGCAAAAGCCCCATGTGCCGGCCTGGCTGGGGTTCCCGATGTACGAGGCGTATTGCAAAGGCGAAACGTGGCGCTTGCACGACGCTATTTTGCGCACCAGTCGCGGTCAACAGGTGCCGGTGGCGTTGTCCTGCGCACCCTTGCCCGCAGAGCAGAAGGCAATGGTGGTGACGGTGCTGGACATGTCCGAGGTGCGCCACCTGCACCAGCAGTTGGAGTTCCAGGCGGTGACCGACCCGTTGACCGGGCTGCTCAATCGTCGGGGCTTCCACCAGACGGTGGAGAGCATGTTGTCGCGCAGCGAGCGCAATGAGCAGTCGCTGGTGCTGCTGTACCTGGACCTGGATGGCTTCAAGCGCGTCAACGACACCCTGGGCCACGACGCCGGCGATCGCGTGCTGCGCTGGGTGTCCGAGCAGATGCAGGCGTGCCTGCGCTCCTACGACATTCTTGGGCGCATGGGCGGGGATGAGTTCACGGCATTGCTGGAGCTGGAATTCCCGGAGCAGGCGGCGAAGATTGCGGAAAAACTGATCGAGCGGGTGTCGGTGTGCCAGCAGGTCGACGGTTTGGAGGTGATGCTCGGCGTCAGCATCGGTATCGCGACCTTCCCGGACTGCGGCTCGGACCTGAGCGGCCTGCTGCGCGCGGCGGACATCGCCATGTACGAAGCCAAGCGCGCCGGCCGTCAGCAATATCGCTATTACGACCATGAAATGAACGGTCGAGCCCGCTCGCGCCTGATGCTTGAAGACAGTGTGCGCACCGCGATTCAAAACAAGGATTTCGTCCTGGTGTACCAGCCCCAGGTGTCGCTGGTGGATGGGCGCTTGCGGGGTGTCGAGGCGTTGCTGCGCTGGCAGCACCCGAGTGTCGGTGACGTGCCGCCGGGGTTGTTCCTGCCGCTGCTGGAAGAGGCGCGGCTGATCAGCCAGTTGAGCAGCTGGATTTACCAGCAGGTCGCTGCCCAGCGCCAGGTCTGGCAAGCGTCTTTCGATGATGAGCTGGTGTTGAGCGTGAGCCTGAGCAGCAGTCAGTTCAATACGCCCAACCTGGTCGGCCAACTGCGGCAGGTCCTCGAACGGCACGGTTTGCAGGGGCGGCAACTGGAGGTGGAAATCAGTGAAGACTGCCTGATGAGCAACCTTGAGGAATCGACCAAGCAGCTCACCTTGTTGCGTGAGCTGGGGGTGCGTATCGCCCTGGATGACTTTGGCGCGGGTCGCTGTTCCCTGGCCCACCTGCGCGACCTGGCGTTCGACACCCTCAAGCTTGACCCGCAATTGGTGGCCCGATTGCCAGGCTCCGCGCGGGATGCCGCAATGGCGCGCAGCATCATCGAGCTGTGCGGGCATTTTGAGGTGCTGGTGATCGCTGAAGGCGTGCAGACCCTCGAACAGGCGCAGTGGCTCAAGGCCAACGGGTGTTCATTGATCCAGGGCACCTGGGCGGCGGCACCGCTGATGGCCGAGGACGTCGTCGGTTGGTCGCACCCTCACGCGCTGTGAATTCGCTACACTGGCGGCCGTCCGAATCACATTGCAGCCCCCATGACCGCGTTGAAATACCTTCAGGCCTATCCCGCCGCCCTTCAGGAACAAGTGCGCCAATTGATCGCCAAGGACCAGTTGGGCGCCTACCTGGAGCAGCGTTACCCCGAGCGCCACGCCGTGCAGAGCGACAAGGCCCTGTACAGCTACGCCCTGGCCTTGAAGCAGGAACACCTGCGCAATGCACCGTCGATCGACAAGGTGCTGTTCGATAACCGCCTGGACCTGACCCACCGCGCCCTGGGTTTGCACACCACGATTTCCCGGGTGCAGGGCGGCAATCTCAAGTCCAAGAAAGAGATCCGCATCGCCTCGCTGTTCAAGGAGGCGGCCCCCGAGTTTCTGCGCATGATCGTGGTGCACGAACTGGCGCACTTCAAGGAGTCGGACCACAACAAGGCGTTCTATAAACTCTGTGAACACATGATGCCGGGCTACCATCAGGTGGAATTCGACCTGCGGGTGTACCTCACCTGGCGCGATTTGCAGGGCAAGCCCTAATTACAAGGCGATTGACCATGGATGTGAGCAAGACCAAGAGCAGCTTTTACCGTCGCCTGTATGTGGCGTACCTGATCGACAGCGGGCTGGCCAGCAGCGTCCCGGCGCTGACTGAAGTGACCGGTATGCCGCGGCGCACGGCGCAGGACACGATTGCGGCGTTGGCCGACCTGGATATCGTGTGTGAGTTCGAGCAGGAAGAGGGTGCGCGCAATCACGCCGGGGGTTATCGGATTCGTGAGTGGGGGGCGATTGATCGGGGGTGGATCGAGGCCAATCTTGCGGCGGTCAAGCGGGTGTTGGGTTATCCCTGAGTGATGCGGTGTCTGGGCTGGCGCTATCGGGGGCAAGCCCCCTCCCACATTTGAATGTATTCACACATCAAGTGTGGGAGGGGGCTTGCCCCCGATGAGGCCCTCAAGCCCGGCGCATACCAATATGTGGAATATCGTCCTCCAGATATTCCTCACCCTCCACCACAAACCCATACCGCCCGTAATACCCCTGCAAATGCGCCTGGGCGGACAGGAAGATCGGTGTCTCGGGCCAGATCTCCTCGATCTGCTTGAGGGTCTCTTCCATCATCAAATGCCCCAGCCCGGTGCCCCGCGCCGACGGCGCGACGATCACCCGGCCAATCACCACATCGCCGCCCTGTGACTCCGGGTCGAGCAGCCGCAGGTAGGCCACCAGCTCATCCGCTTTCCAGGCCATCAGGTGGTGGGTATCGCCGGACAGGTCCTGCCCGTCGATGTCCTGGTAAACACACTGTTGCTCAACCACGAACACTTCGCCGCGCAGGCGCAGGATGGCGTACAGCTGTTCCTTGCCCAGATCGTCGTGATGTCTGCAGATCCAATCGACCGTCATGAGGTGCGCTCTTGTCAAAGGCTTGGCAGGGATAGTAAGTGCGACTGGCGCTGCTGTCCAAAGCCGGTCATTTTTGTGAATGGCGTCAATTTGCCATCATTCAGTGCATGCGTGCCTGACTTCTTTGTGCAATAACCAATGCAGGCTCATTGATGAGCTACTGTTATCAGGCCATCGCCTGCCCGCCAAGGATTTTAAGCATGCCGCGATTGTCTCGTGCCGTTGCTTTGATTGCAGTGTTGTTGCTGGCTCAACCGGTATTGGCGCAGCGTTTGCGCCTGGTGGCGGACGGTTGGCCGCCGTTTACCGATGTCACCCTGATCAACGGCGGGCTGGCTACGGATATTGTCAGCACCGCGCTGGCTCGGGCCGGGTACGCGAGTGATTTTGAGCAGGTGCCTTGGGCGCGCGCGCTCAAGGGCATAGGCGATGGGCGCTACGATGTGCTGATCAACGCCTGGTACAACGATGAGCGCACGCAGTTGGGTGAGTTTTCCGCGCAATATCTGGTCAACCGCGTGCGCTTTATCAAGCGCCGCGACGACCCTGTCGATTATCAGGACCTGCAACAGTTGCACGGCGAAAGCATCGCCGTGGTGCGTGGTTATGCCTATTCGGCGGCGTTCGACCAGGATGCGCTGCTACAGAAAGTGCCGGTGCATAACTTTGCCATGGCCGTGCGGATGCTGGCGGCAAAACGTGTGCGCCTGACCCTGGAGGATGAGTTCGTGGCGCGTTACTACCTGGCGCGCGAGTCGCCCAGGGTGCGCAGCGCCGTGGAGTTCGTGGGCGAGCCGCTGAGCGAGAACAGCCTGCATATCCTGGTCAGCCTGAAGAACCCCGAGCATGCGCAGATCGTTGCCGGCTTTGATCGGGAGATCGCCAGGATGAAGGCGGATGGCAGTTATGCGAAGTTGATGAAGGCCCATGGGATGTAGCGTCTGTGCAGGCCTCATCGGGGGCAAGCCCCCTCCCACACTTTTGATTTGTGAACACCGTCAAATGTGGGAGGGGGCTTGCCCCCGATAGCGGCCTAAGCCGCGCTGGTATCCTTGATCAAGTGCGCCGCCAACGTACGCAACGGCCCCAACTGCCGACAAATCAACGCCAACTGCGTCTGCACCAGCCGCTGGCCCTCATCGATCTCATCCGGCATCTGCTCAAGCTGCGCGGCCAGTGCTTCCTCATCATCGCTCTGGATCGCAATCGGCTGTTTGTTCGCCAGCCCCGTGGCGATCTCATCAATGCTCGCTGCCAGGCTGTTGCCCGCGCCTGCGATCAACTGTTCGCGCACGTCGGCCGGCAGTTGGGTATCGCGGTGCGCGCCAAGGCCCGACAAATAGCTGAGCAGCGTGTGCGAGAGCACCAGGAAGCGGAAGCCGACGTCGGCCTCCTTACGAAAGTGCCCAGGCTCCATCAGCATATTCGCCAGGGTGGTGGACAGCGCCGCATCGGCGTTGTGCGCGTTGCGACGGGCCAGGCGGTAAGCCAGGTCGTCGCTCTTGCCGGCGGCGTACTGCTGCATGATCTGGCGCAGGTAAATGCTGTTGCAGGTCAGGGTGTTGGCCAGCACTTTGTTCAGGCGCCTGCCTTGCCAGTCCGGCAGGAACAGGAACACCGCCAGGCCCGCGATCAGGCTGCCGAGCAAGGTATCGAACAGGCGTGGCAGGAACAGTCCGTAGCCATCGCCCACCTGGTTGAAACAGAACAGCACCATCAGGGTGATCGCCGCCGTGGCCAGGGTGTAGCGCGTGGTGCGGTTGATAAAGAACACCAGGCCGGCGGCGATGGCGAACATCGATTGCACCACCGGGTTTGGGAACAGGTCGAACAGCGCCCAGGCCACGGTCAGGCCGATGGCGGTGCCGATGATCCGCTGGCCGAGCTTGCGGCGCGTCGCCCCGTAGTTCGGTTGGCAAACAAACAGCGTGGTGAGGATGATCCAGTAACCCTGGGAGGCATGGATGGCATGCAGGGTGGCGTAGCCGACGGTCAATGCCAGGGACAGGCGCAAGGCGTGGCGAAACAGCAGCGAGGTGGGCGTGAGCTGGGTGCGCAGGCGCGTCCACATTTCCTTGAGGTTGCGTGGGGCACGGTCCAGCAGGTTGCTGTCGGTGGCGTCGGCCAGGGCGTCGGGGTTGCTTGCGTCGCCGAGCAGGCGGTCGAGGGTCGACAGGTTGGCGGCCAGGGCGCGCAACGAGCGCAGCAAACCGCGCCAGGCCGGGTTGCTCTGGATGCGCAGGTGTTCCAGGGAGGCATTCAAATCGCCCAGGGCTTCGGCAAAGCTGTCGTCATAAATGAACGGCTGGCGCAGTTGGATCGACTCGGCCAGGGCCTGGCAGGCCTTGCCCTGCTGGCGCAGCAGGCGTTGGCAGCGGAACAACACGTCACTGTGGAAGAACGCGTCGGCCAGTGCGTTATACGGGTAGTGGGACGAACTGGCACGCTCGTGGATGTCCTGGGCCAGAAAGTACAGCTTCAGGTAGCGGCTGACCTTCGAGCCCGGCCGGCCATTGCCGACGCGGTGCAGGATGATTTCCTTGGCCGCGTTCAACGCCGCGACCACGCGGCCATTCTGCTGGGCCAGTTCCAGGCGGCGTGCTTCCACATCCAGTTGGCGGATCGGCTCGAACAACGCAGATTTGAGCTTCAGGTAACGTCCCAGCTCGCGGAACAACCGCGCCAGGCTCTGCTGCACCGGCTGGTTGGAAAACAGCGCCTGCCACAGCACCGACAGCACGCCGTACCAGGCCGCGCCCGCCACCAGCAGCAGCGGCTCGTGCCAGAAATCACTGACGGCACCGCCGCGCTGGTCCACGCCGATCATGGTGTAGACCGACAGGATCAACGTGGCCGAGGCAATCGCGCCATAGCGTTCGCCGAGCGCGCCGAGCATGGTCAGGCCGAACGTGGCCAGGGCCAGGGAGGCCGCGAAAATCCAGGGGTAGGGAAACAGCAGCTCCACCGACAGCGCGGCGATGCTGAAACACACCAGCGTCACCGCCAGGGCGTTGAGACGGCCTTGCCAACTGTCATCGGTCTCGGCCAGGGCGCTGGCGATAATCCCCAGGAACAGCGGGATCAGCAGCGTCATTTCATCCTGATACCAGCACAGCGCCATGCTGCCGGTCAGGGCGATGAATACCCGAATGCTGTAGCTGAATTTATCCAGTGCCCACAGGCGTCGCAGGGACTGCTTGAACGAGGTCGATGACATGAAGTCTGGAGTCTTCCGGGACGTTGTCGCTAAATTGAGCTATCAAGGACGCCACGGCAAGGGTGGTGATCACATCCAACAGAAAATTATTCCCGCACACCCATTCTCAATGTGGAATGCAGTCAATGTGGGAGGGGGCTTGCCCCCGATAGCAGTGTGTCAGCCACTGCATGTGCAAACTCATACACCGCCATCGGGGGCAAGCCCCCTCCCACATTTGACCGAGTACACCCTTCAGGCATATTGCGCGGCTGCGTAGCCCGAAGCCCAGGCCCACTGGAAATTGAACCCGCCCAGGTGACCGGTCACATCCAGCACTTCACCGATGAAGTACAACCCGGGGCTTTTCAGGGATTCCATGGTCTTGGACGACACTTCCCGCGTATCCACCCCGCCCAGCGTCACCTCGGCCGTGCGATAGCCCTCGGTGCCCGCCGGTACCAGTTGCCAGTTGCCGAGCTTCTCGGCGATGTCGGCGATTTCGGCATGGGTGTACTGCTTCATCGGCTTGGACGCGAACCAGGTGTCCGCCAGCAGGTTGGCCATCTTCTTGGTGAAAATCTCGCCCAGCAGTGTCTTCAACTCGCTGTTGGGACGCTCGGCCTGTTGCTGTTGCAGCCACGCGTGGGCGTCGTGGTCGGGCAGCAGATTGATCTCCACGGTGTCACCGGGTTCCCAGTAGGAGGAAATCTGCAAAATCGCCGGCCCGCTCAGGCCGCGATGGGTAAACAGCAGGTTCTCGCGAAAGCTCTGGCCGTTGCAACTGACCAGGCAATCCACCGAAGTGCCGGACAGCTCGCCGCACAGGTCCTTGAGCTGGTCGGTGATGGTGAACGGCACCAATCCCGCGCGGGTCGGCAGCAGTTCATGGCCGAACTGTCTGGCCACTTGATAGCCGAAACCGGTGGCGCCCAGGGTCGGTATCGACAAGCCGCCGGTGGCAATCACCAGGGACTCGCAGTGCAGCTCGCCCAAGGTGGTGTGCAACTGATAGCCGCTGTCGAGCCTGGCGATTTGCTGGACGGAGGTGTCCAGGTGCAGGCTCACGCCGGTCTGGATGCATTCATCGAGCAGCATGCCGAGGATATCGCTGGACTTGTTGTCGCAGAACAGCTGGCCGAGTTTCTTTTCGTGGTACGGCACGCCGTGCTTGGCCACCAAGCCGATGAAATCCCACTGGGTGTAGCGCGCCAGCGCCGACTTGCAGAAGTGCGCGTTGTGCGAGAGGAAGTTGGCCGGCTCGGTGTACAGATTGGTGAAGTTGCAGCGGCCACCACCGGACATCAGGATCTTTTTGCCGGCCTTGTTCGCATGGTCGATCAGCATCACCTTGCGCCCGCGCCCGGCGGCGGTCAGTGCGCACATCAAGCCTGCGGCGCCGGCGCCAATGATCACAACTTCGGTCGAGCGCACAGCCATGTCCTCATACAAATATTCATCTGAAATGTAATCAAAACTGTGGGAGGGGGCTTGCCCCCGATAGCGGTGTATCAGTAACAGATGGACTGACTGACACACCGCCATCGGGGGCAAGCCCCCTCCCACATTGGATCTTCATTGGATCAACGGTCGTGTTACAGGATCCGCACGCGCAACGAACGGCCTTTGATCTTGCCGTCGTTCAAGCGCTGCAGCGCCTGCTTGGCGATGCCGCGTTCCACGGCCACGAAGGCCTGGAAGTCAAAGATTGCGATTTTGCCGACCTGGGCACCCGGGATGCCGGCGTCACCCGTCAGGGCGCCCAGAATGTCGCCTGGGCGCACCTTGTCCTTGCGACCGGCGGCGATGCACAGCGTGCTCATCACCGGCAGCAGCGGGCCACCGCTCTGCGGCTTGAGGTTGTCCAGTTGATCCCAGTTCAGCGGCGACTTCTGCAGTTGCTCGATGGCCTGGGCGCGGTGCGCTTCGGACGGCGCCACCAGGCTGATGGCGAGGCCGGTCTCGCCCGCGCGACCGGTACGGCCAACACGGTGAATGTGGATTTCCGAGTCGCGGGCCAGTTCGACGTTGATCACCATGTCCAGCGAGTCGATGTCCAGGCCACGGGCGGCGACGTCGGTGGCCACCAGCACCGAGGTGCTGCGGTTGGCGAACATGGCCAGTACCTGGTCACGGTCGCGTTGCTCCAGGTCACCGTGCAGGCCGACGGCGGAAATGCCCTTGGACGTCAGGTGATCCACGGTTTCCTGCACTTGCTGCTTGGTAAAGCAGAACGCCACGCACGACGCCGGGCGGAAATGCGCCAGCACCTTGGTCACGGCGTCCATGCGTTCTTCCGGCGAGATCTCGTAGAACCGCTGTTCGATCTGATCGTCGGAGTGGAACGCTTCGGCCTTCACTTGCTGCGGCGCGCGCATGAACTTGGAGGCCAGTTGCTTGATGCTCACCGGGTAGGTGGCCGAGAACAGCAGGGTCTGGCGGCGTGCCGGGGTCTTGCTGATGATGTCTTCGATGGCGTCGTAGAAACCCATGTCGAGCATGCGGTCGGCTTCGTCGAGGATCAGCGTGTTCAAGCCGTCCAGTACCAGCGAACCTTTGCGCAGGTGCTGCTGGATGCGGCCCGGGGTGCCGACGATCACGTGGGCACCGTGCTCAAGGGAGGCGATCTGCGGGCCGAGGGACACGCCGCCGCACAGGGTCAGCACCTTGATGTTGTCTTCGGCGCGGGCCAGGCGACGGATTTCCTTGGCCACCTGGTCGGCCAGCTCGCGGGTCGGGCACATCACCAGGGCCTGGCACCCGAAATAGCGCGGGTTGATCGGGTTCAGCAGGCCGATACCGAAGGCGGCGGTCTTGCCGCTGCCGGTCTTGGCCTGGGCAATCAGGTCCAGCCCCTTGAGGATCACCGGCAAGCTCTGCGCCTGGATCTGCGTCATCTCGACATAACCCAGCGAGTCGAGGTTAGCCAGCATGGCGGCGGACAGGGGCAAAGTATTAAAAGCGGTGGCGATGGTGGTCACGGGACTGGCTCTGCAAAACAAAATGTCGCGCAGTGTACCAGTCTCGTGGGAATTTCCCCGCAAGTTCTAGACGAGACGCCGGTCAGTGCTCGATATCATGCTCGCGGCTGACCACGCGTTTGCCGTCTTTTGGCGACAATTGCAGGAAGATCGCCGCCGCCAGCATCGCCATGATGCCCACGGTGAGGAAGGTCAGCTGGAACGCGCCGAGCACCGTGTTCACCCCATCGTTGCCGGTCTCCAGGGTGAACCCGCCGAGCAGGGCACCGGCGCAGGCCACGCCCAGGCTCAGGGACAGTTGTGCCACCACCGAGAGCAAACTGTTGCCGCTGCTGGCCTGGGCGTCGTCGAGGTCGATCAGGGTCACGGTGTTCATCGCCGTGAATTGCAGCGAGTTGATGGCGCCGAGCACCGCCAGCATCGCCAGCAGCAGCGGGTAAGGGGTTTGTTCGCTGACCAGGCCCATGCTTGCGAGCATGGCGCCCAGGGCCAGGGTGTTGCCGGTGAGCACCACGCGATAACCCAGGCGCTCGATCAACGGCCGGGCGATGGACTTGGCGAACATTGCCGCCGCCGCCAGCGGCAGCATGCTCATGCCGGCCTGTGACGGCGAGTAACCCAGCGCCACCTGCAACAGCAACGGCACTAGGAACGGCAGCGCACCGCTGCCCAGGCGTGCGAACAGGTTACCGAGGATGCCCACGGCAAAGGTGCGAGTCTTGAACAGCACCGGCGAGAACAGGGCGTTGTCGATATGCCCGGCGCGCAGCCAATACGCCGCCAGGCACGCCAGCCCGCCGAACAGCAGCAACATCACCCGCAGGTGCGGCAGGTGCAGTTCGCCCAGGCCCTCCATGGCGATGGTGATCAGCACCATGGCCGCGCCGAACAGCAGGAAGCCGAGGCTATCGAAACGCGTGCGCTCGCTGCCGCGCAGGTCGGGGATGAACTTCCACACCGCGTAGCAGCCGATCATGCCCACCGGCAAGTTGATCAGGAAGATCCAGTGCCAGGTCAGGTATTGCACCATCCAGCCGCCCAGGGTCGGGCCGAGCAATGGGCCGAGCAGGCCGGGGATGGTAATGAAGCCCATGATCCGCACCAGTTCGGAACGGGGATAGGCGCGCAGGACCACCAGGCGCCCGACCGGCAGCATCAGCGCGCCGCCCAGGCCCTGGATCACCCGCGCCCCCACCAGCATGCTCAAGCTGCTGGACAAGGCGCACAACAGTGACCCGATGCTGAACAGCAGGATGGCGCCAAAGAAGATTTTCTTGGTGCCGAAGCGGTCGGCGATCCAGCCCGACGCGGGGATCAGCAAGGCGACGGTGAGCATGTAGGCAATGACCACGCCCTGCATGCGCAGCGGGTTTTCCGCCAGGTCCCGGGCCATGGCCGGCAGCGCCGTGTTGAGGATCGTCCCGTCCAGCGACTGCATGAAGAAGGCAATCGCGACCACCCAGGGGAGCCAGCGGGCGGTCTTGGCGTCGAGAGGGGCACGATTCGGCATGGGAACCCTTTTGTTAGCAGGCTATGTGTCGGCGATTATGCGCCATTCGTCGCTGTTTTTCCCACTAGCGGTTCGTCTATAGCCGACAACGCGGCGTGCTCGCCCAGCAGAAAATCCAGCAAGGCACGATGCACCGCCAGCGCCGCCTCGCGTGATTCCAGGTCGAGCAAATGGCCGGTGTGTTCGGCCACGGCGAAACTGCTGCGCCCTACGTAATCGCCGAACAACCGGGCTTCGGCGGCAGGGGTGTATTCGTCCAGCGTACCGTTGAGGAAGTGCACCGGTGTTGCAATGTGCCGCAGCGCCGGCAAGTAGTTGCCATCGCCCAGCGCCAACACCTGGTGGATATGAAAACGCGCCTGGCGATATTCGGTGGTGGCCATGTTCGACAGGTGGCGGTGGTTGTTGCGCTTGAGGCGCGGCGACAGGTATTTGCCGACTGTCTCGTTGAGCAGGTGGCCCACGGCGGATTTGTCATCGGCCTCGATCAGCACACGCACGCGCTCCACGTACGCAAGCATGGCCGGGTTGAGGTTGGGGGCGAGGGCCATCACCACCGAGCTTTCGATGGACGGCGGGTTGTGCGCCAGGGTCAGCAGCGTGGAGATACCGCCCCAGGAGGCCGATACCAGGTGGTTGACCTCGAAGCGCTCCACCAGGGCGCGGAGCATCTGCACTTCGTCGTCCTTGGTCACCAGGTCCAGTTCGGTGTTGTATTCACGCGAGTAGCCGGAGAAGGGCAGGTCGAACAGCACCACATTGAAATGCCCGGCCAGGCACTTGCTGGTGCGCGCAAAGGCACGCGTGGTGGACAGTGCACCGTTGACCAGCAACACGGTTTTTCTGCGCGGGTCGTTGCCCAGTTGCTCCACGTGGACGTTGTAGTGCTTGTACAGCTTCTCTATGACAAAACTTCCCTGGGTCATCGCAACACTCCCTGTTGTGTGGCGGTATGCCACTAGCTCTTATAACGAGGTTTTTTGCAGGCGACAACAGGCCTGCCCGCGAAGAGCACGAAGAAGGGAATTGGCGGTAGGAAGGGTTGAAACCGAGCTGTCTGAAATCAACTCAGGACAATGTGGGAGGGGGCTTGCTCCCGATAGCAGTGTGTCAGTCAGTACATGTGTCACTGATACACCGTCATCGGGAGCAAGCCCCCTCCCACAGGGGGTTTGTATTTACAACGTCAGGGTCAGGCGTTTGACCAGGGCGCCCGGCAGCAGATTGGACGCGGTGTTGCGCTGGCTGTAGGTACTGGCCGACAGCAGCAGTTCCCGTTCAATCGTCAACGCTTCCAGCTGTGAGCCAAGCAGGCTGTACACACTGTCATCAAAGCGCATGGTGCTGACCGGGGCCTTGATCTCGCCGTCTTCCACCCAGAACGTGGCGAAGCGGGTCATGCCGGTCAGGCGCGCCGCCGGCAGGTCGGAGTAGTTCAGGTACCACAGGTTGCTGATGTACAGCCCGGTGCCCAATTGCTTGAGGATATCGGCCTGGGCCAGGTTGCCGGCGGCCATCTGCAGGGCGCTGGGGGACTCGTCGCCGCCGGCGCCGTTGGCACTTAGGCCATATTCGGCGGCGCTGCGCGAGTTGACCAGTTGCCCGTCGGCGCGGCCTGCATCGATCAACCTGACATCGCTGCGCGGGTAGCCTTCCGGGGAAAAGGCCTGGCTCAGTGAACCGCTGATCTGCTCGCTGACGGTCACCAGCGGGCTCAGGTGCTGTTCGCCGGCATACAGGCGTTGCAACGAGCTGCCTTTGCTGGCGATGGCCTGGGCGGAAAAGCCGCCCCAGGTCACGATGCTGATGATCTCTTCGAGTGCCGCCGGAGCGAGGTAGGCGCGGTACTGTCCGGGCGCCAGCGGGTGCAGCGGTCGGCCCAGGAAGTGGAGCTGGTCGCGCGCCTGTTGGACGCGCCGGGCGAACTCGGCACTGTCCCAGGTGTGCCCGGCGTAGCTGGCCTTGACCGCTTCGCCATTGGCGTGGAACAGGCTGAAGTCGAAGTTGAAGCTATTGGCCTGGTGCCAGCCGAACGCGCCGTCGGAGCTGGCAAAGCCACGGCTGATGGGACCGGCGGCATAGAAGCCGACCAGGTCCACGTCTTCTGCAGCCTGGCTGATGTCTTGCAGCACCTGGGCCAGCTTCGGCAGGGGGCGTAGCTGTTCGTTGTGGCTGTGCCAGGCGTCGTGGTTCAGCAACAGGTACGGGTCCGCCGGCAGTAACGGCAAGGTTTCGCGCAGTTGTTGCAGGCCATCGGCCAGACGCTGGCGATCCAGCGCCGGCTCGCCGGACAGGGTGATGCCCAGGTCGGCGTGGCGGCCGTCGTTGATCAGCTTGAGGTTCAGGCTCGATTGTTGCACCTGGCCGGCCTGGCGTACCTGCGCGTGGTTGAACCGCACGAACTCCGACGATTCATCCGCGTAGCCGAGGTGAAATTGCTCTTTATCGGTGATGGCCTGCTTGAGCCAGTCCACCAGTGCCTTGAAGTTATTCATCAGGCGTCTCCCCCGAATACATCGACGTTGCTGAACACACAGGCCGGCGACGCATGGCCGACGCGGATCACCTGGTTGGGTTCACCCTTGCCGCAGTTCGGCGTGCCCAACACCTTGAAGGTGCTGGCATCGCCGACCGCGCTGAGGTTGCGCCAGAACTGCGCGGAAATGGCGCGGTAGTTGGGGTTCTTCACCACACCCTTGAGTTCGCCGTTTTCGATCAACTGGCCCCACTCACACCCGAACTGGAACTTGTTGCGCGCATCGTCGATGGACCACGAACGATTGGTCGACATCAGGATGCCGTGTTCAATACCGCCCACCAGTTGCGCGAGGTTTTTATCGCCGGGCTCGATATTCAAGTTGGCCATGCGATCGATGGGCGGGCGATTCCAGCCGCAGGCGCGGCTGTTGGCGACGCCTGGCAGGTTGGCGCGAAATTGCGACAACGCGCCGCCCAACGGCTTGAGCAGCAGCCCTTCGCGGATCAGGAACTGCTTGCTGGCGCGGGTGCCGTCATCGTCATGGCTGTAGCTGGCAAGCTGCTCGGGGATGTCCGGGTCGAAGGTCACGTTGAGCAGCGCTGAACCGTATTGCAGGTGGCCGAAGTCGCTGGCCTTCACAAAGCTGGTGCCGGCGTAGTTGCGCTCGTCGCCGAGGATGCGGTCCAGCTCCAGCGGATGGCCGATGGACTCGTGGATCTGCAGGATCATCTGGTCGGGCATCAGCAGCAGGTCACGCGGACCCTGGGGCGTGTTCGGTGCCAGCAACAGTTGCAGGGCCTCGTCGGCCACGCGCGGCGCGGCGCCGATCAGGCCGAAGCGGCTGATCACGTCAAACCCGCCTTGCTGGCCGAAGTTGCTGCCGCCGAGGGTGCGGGTCTGGCTGTCGTTACCGTCGAAGGCCGTGACATTGACGCCGGGGAACACAAAGCGCTGGGCCTGGCGCAATTGGGCGCCGGCGGTGTTGAGGTAGATCTGTTCGACGGTGGTCTGGCCCAGACTCACGTCCCAGCTGACCAGGCGCTCATCCCTGGGCACGGCAGCCGACTCATCGCCGAGCAGTTGGTAGCAGTCGCTCAGGGTGGGGAAGGGCTGGTCGAAGTCGGGCGACAGGTAGTCGGCAACGTCACTGGACACCGCTTGCTCGCGCAGGTCGAGCAGGGCGTGGGGCAGGATCTGCCGGGCCTGCTGCTCGGCGCGCTCGAGGGCGGCTTGCAGGCCGGCCAGGGAAATATCGTTGGTCGCGGAGTAGGCTTCCACGCCGTTGAGGCGCACGGTGAGCATGGCGCCTTCGTCGTGGCTCAGGTGGGGCGGTTCGGCGACGTTCTTGCGTACCGACAGGTATCGGCCGGATTCGCGGACATAGCGCAGGGAGAAGAATTGGGCGTTGGTGCGCAGGGCACTGAAGTGTTTCTTGAGCGTGGCGTGGTGTTCGAACATGGGGCCTTCCTTGTGGGCGGCTCAGCGCGGGCAGGCCAACAGAGTAGGCCGGGGTTGGGAGCTGATCAAGGAAAGTGTAGGTGGGAGGTTTTGCAGTGTCTGGCAGGGCCTCATCGGGGGCAAGCCCCCTCCCACATTCGACCGTGTTCACAAATCAAAGTGTGGGAGGGGGCTTGCCCCCGATGGGAGCGCCGCAGTGTTTCAGTTACTGCGCAATTTCACGCATCGGCTTGCCACGCACCGGCGCATCGCCGGCCACGTAGTAGTCGGCGGTGCTGCGCGGCAGTGGCTTGCGGCCACGGATCTTGTCGGCGATTTTCTCGGCGATCATGATCGTCGGCGCGTTCAGGTTACCGGTGGTGATGATCGGCATGATCGACGCATCCACCACACGCAAACCCTGCATGCCGTGCACGCGGCCTTCGCCGTCGACCACCGCCATCTCGTCGGTGCCCATCTTGCACGAGCAGGACGGGTGGAACGCGGTCTCGGCGTGCTCGCGGATGAACTTGTCCAGCTGCTCATCGGATTGCACGTCGATACCCGGGCTGATTTCGCGGCCACGGTAAGGGTCGAGCGCCGGCTGCTGCATGATTTCGCGGGTCAGGCGGATGCCGTCACGAAATTCCTGCCAGTCCTGTTCGGTGGCCATGTAGTTGAAAAGGATGCTCGGGTAGTCCCGTGGGTTCTTCGACTTCAGGTGCACGCGGCCACGGCTTGGCGAACGCATGGAACCCATGTGCGCCTGGAAGCCGTGCTCTTTCACGCCGTTGCTGCCGTTGTAGTTAATGGCGACCGGCAGGAAGTGGTACTGGATGTTCGGCCATTCGAATTCCGGGCGCGAACGGATAAAACCGCCGGCCTCGAACTGGTTGCTGGCGCCGATACCGGTGCCGTTGAACAGCCATTCGGCACCGATGGCCGGCTGGTTGTACCAGAGCAGCGAGGGGTACAGCGACACCGGCTGGGTGCAGGCGTATTGCAGGTACAGCTCAAGGTGATCCTGCAGGTTTTCGCCGACGCCTGGCAGGTCATGGACCACCGGGATGTCGAGGCTTTCCAGCAATTTGGCCGGGCCGACGCCGGAGCGTTGCAGCAGTTGCGGCGAGGCGATTGCGCCGCTGCACACCAGCACTTCCTTGCGCGCACGGGCTTCGACGCGCTCTTCGGCAGCGCCGATCAGGTAACGCACGCCAACGGCACGCTTGCCTTCGAACAACACTTTGTCGGTGAGGGCGTGGGTGACGATGGTCAGGGTCGAACGCTTTTTAGCCGTGTCCAGGTAACCGCGTGCGGTGCTGGCGCGACGGCCATTGGGCGTGACGGTACGGTCCATCGGGCCGAAGCCTTCCTGCTGGTAGCCGTTCAAGTCTTCGGTACGCGGGTAACCGGCCTGTACGCCGGCTTCGACCATGGCGTGGAACAGCGGATTATTGCCTGCTTTGGGCGTGGTCACGCTGACCGGGCCTTCGCCGCCGTGGTAGTCGTTGGGGCCGATGTCGCGGGTTTCGGCCTTGCGGAAATACGGCAGGCAGTCCAGGTAGGTCCAGTCTTCCAGGCCCGGCAGCTTCGACCAGTTGTCGTAGTCCATGGCGTTGCCGCGGATGTAGCACATGCCGTTGATCAGGGAAGAGCCACCCAGGCCCTTGCCGCGACCGCATTCCATGCGGCGGCCGTCCATATGCGGCTCCGGATCGGTTTCGTAGGCCCAGTTATAGCGGCGGCCTTGCAGCGGGAAGGCCAGGGCGGCGGGCATCTGGGTACGGAAGTCGAGACGGTAGTCCGGGCCACCGGCTTCCAGCAACAGGACGGTGACGCCTTCGTCTTCGGTCAGGCGAGTCGCCAGGGTGTTACCGGCGGAGCCGGCACCCACAATGATGTAGTCGTATTCTTGGGACATTGGATGCACCCTCTTTGAAGTGTGGTCAGGTCGGGCCTCATCGGGGGCAAGCCCCCTCCCACACTGACTGTGTTCACAAGTTTAGATGTGTAAACACAGTCAAATGTGGGAGGGGGCTTGCCCCCGATGGCGGCCTTACAGGCAATACAAGGCTCGGGTGTCAGAACACCGAGGCGTAATCACCCAACTCAACCTGTACCGATTTGATGCGCGTGAAGTTGTTCAGCGAGCTGATCCCGTTCTCACGGCCCACACCCGATTGCTTGTAGCCACCCACCGGCATCTTGGCGTCGGACTCGCCCCAGGCGTTGATCCAGCAGATACCCGCTTCCAGTTGATGAATCACGCGGTGAGCGCGGTTCAGGTCCTTGGTGACCAGGCCGGCTGCCAGGCCGAAGTCAGTGTCGTTGGCGCGACGGATCACTTCTTCTTCGGTTTCATAGGTGAGGATGCTCATCACCGGGCCAAAGATTTCTTCACGCACGATGGTCATGTCGTCGGTGCAGTCGGTGAACACGGTCGGGGCCACGAACGCGCCTTTGGCCAGGTCGCCGTCGGTCAGGCGATCGCCGCCGCACAGCAGGCGTGCGCCTTGCTCTTTGCCCTTGGCGATGTAGCCCAGCACGCTTTCCATGTGGGCGAAGCTGACCAGCGGGCCGAAGTTGGTGTTGTCGTCCTGCGGGTCGCCTACACGGATGCGCGCAACACGTTCAAGAATCCTGGCTTCGAACGCCGCCTGCAGGTGCTTGGGCACGAACACGCGAGTGCCGTTGGTGCAGACCTGGCCGGAGCTGTAGAAGTTGGCCATCATCGCGATGTCGGCGGCGCGATCCAGGTCGGCGTCTTCGAACACGATCAGCGGCGACTTGCCGCCCAGTTCCATGGTCACTTCCTTGAGCGAGGAGCTCGACGCGCTGGCCATGACTTTCTTGCCGGTGTCGGTGCCGCCGGTGAAAGAGACTTTCTCGATGCGCGGGTGCTCGGTCAGCCAGGTGCCGACTTCACGGCCGCTGCCGGTCAGTACGTTGAACACACCGGCCGGAACGCCGGCTTCGGTGTAGATCTCGGCCAGTTTCAGGGTGGTCAGCGAGGTGACTTCGCTGGGCTTGAAGATCATCGCGTTACCGGCGGCCAGGGCCGGTGCGGATTTCCACAGGGCGATCTGGATCGGGTAGTTCCACGCGCCGATACCGGCGACCACGCCCAGCGGCTCGCGGCGGGTGTAGACGAATGAGGTGTCGCGCAGCGGAATCTGCTCGCCTTCGATGGCCGGCACCAGGCCCGCGTAGTATTCCAGCACGTCGGCGCCGGTGACGACGTCGACGTATTTGGTTTCGGAGAACGCCTTGCCGGTGTCCAGGGTTTCCAGGGCGGCCAGCTCATCGTTGCGCTCGCGCAGGATGTCGACGGCGCGGCGCAGGATGCGCGAACGCTCCATGGCGGTCATGGCGGCCCAGATCTTCTGGCCTTTTTCGGCGCTGACCACGGCACGTTCAACGTCTTCCTTGGTAGCGCGTTGCACTTGGGCGAGAACTTCACCGTTAGCCGGGTTGATGGCTTCGAAGGTGGCATCGCTGCCAGCGTCGCTGTAGCCGCCGTCAATGTAGAGTTTTTGCAGTTCGAAACGGGCCATAAAGTCCTCGCAAGTGCATAAGTGGTTGGCGCGGTTCGGGAGTTGAGCGGTTATGTGCTCTGACTCACCTGCTTGGCCAATTGGAAATCCATGTATTCGTGAGCAATGCGTTGCGCCTGCTCCGTGTCGAAAGCGTCTCCCGACAGGGCACCGCGCAACCACAAACCGTCGATCAGGGCCGCCAGGCCTCGGGCTGCGCTGCGTGCTTCGGGCAACGGCAGCGCACGGCGGAACTGGCAACACAGGTTGGAATACAGACGTTGATCGTTGATCCGCTGCAACCTGTGCAAAGACGGGTGGTGCATGCTGGAGGCCCAGAAGGCCAGCCAGGTTTTCATTGCCGGGCCGTTGACCTGGCTGGCGTCGAAGTTGCCGGCGACGATCACCTGGAGGTGGGCGCGCGGGCTGTCATCCTTCAACGCTTGTCGACGTGCGTGGATGTTTTCCATCAGCACGCTCATCAAGTACTGCATCGTCGCTGCGATCAGGCCGTTCTTGTCCCGAAAGTAGTGACTGATGATGCCGTTCGAGACGCCTGCCAAACGGGCGATCAGCGCAATGCTGGCATCTCCCATTCCGACTTGATCGATGGCCGTCATCGTGGCTTCGATCAACTGCTGGCGGCGTATGGGTTGCATACCGACCTTGGGCATGTAGCACCTCTCCTTTGGCCTGCCGACAGGCGATCCACGTCCGTCGGCTTGAAGGCCAGTCTATTTTGTTTTGATTGAACGTTCAATCAACAAAGAATAAGCTCTGCGACAAATGGTCGCTGCCTACAGAAGTTTCCTACCTGAGAGCCGCGACCTCTGACACCTGCTAAAACCCCTGAAACAGGCCGTATCAGGGCTTGGGCACCGCTTCGGCGGGGTCCAGGATTTTCGGGATGTCTTTATAACACCCGTCCGTCGACTGCCGAAAAATCGATGTCCCGGGATAACCGTTGCCTTGTGTTTCTCTCTCGCACTGCCCGGAGCATCTGCGCCATGAGTTCTGCCTCTCTTATAAAGACTCCGCCCGAAAAGGTGCGGGTCAACGGTTGGGTGTTCTACACCTCCACCGCGCTGATTCTGTTGTTGACTGCCATTCTGATCATCGCCCCGCAGGAGGCCGGGCGCATGCTCGGCGTCGCCCAGGCCTGGCTGTCGAAAAGCTTCGGCTGGTACTACATGGTGGTCATCGCCGCCTACCTGGTGTTCGTGGTCGGCCTGGCGTTTTCGTCCTATGGCAAATTGAAACTGGGCAGCAAGGACGACACCCCGGACTTCAGCTACGGCGCCTGGGCCGGCATGCTGTTCTCGTCGGGCATCGGCATTTCGCTGCTGTACTTCGGCGCCTCCGAGCCGCTGGATCACTACTTCAACCCGCCCGAAGGCGCGGCTGCCAGCAATGGCGCGGCACGTCAGGCCCTGCAACTGACCTTCCTGCACTGGGGCCTGCATGGCTGGGCGATCTATGCGCTGGTCGGCCTGGCCGTGGCGTACTTCGCGTATCGCCATAACCAGCCGCTGGCCTTGCGTTCGGCGCTGTACCCGCTGGTGGGCGAGCGCTGGGTAAAAGGCGCGGCCGGCCACGCGGTGGACGGTTTCGGCATGTTCGTGACCTTGCTCGGCCTGGTGACCAACCTGGGGATTGGCGCGATGCAGGTGTCGTCGGGGCTTGAAAACCTGTTCGGCATGGCGCACAGCAATACCAACCTGCTGATCGTGATCATCGTGATGAGCACCGTGGCGACCATCGCCGCGGTGTCGGGCGTGGAGAACGGCATTCGCCGCCTGTCCAACCTCAACATCGTCTTGTTCAGCGGGTTGCTGATCTTCGTGCTGCTGTTCGGCCCCACGCTGCACTTGCTCAACGGCCTGGTGCAGAACACCGGTGACTACCTCAACGGTATCGTGCTGAAAACCTTCGACCTGTATGTGTATGAAGGCGACGGCGCCAAGACCGAACGCTGGATGGGCCTGTGGACCCTGTTCTACTGGGCCTGGTGGATTTCCTGGGCACCTTTCGTGGGCATGTTCATTGCGCGTATTTCCCGTGGGCGGACCGTGCGTGAACTGGTGGCCGGCGTGCTGCTGATCCCGCTGGGCTTCACCCTGGCGTGGTTGTCGATCTTCGGCAACTCGGCGCTGGACCTGGTGCTGAACCATGGCGCCGTGGAGTTGGGCAAGACCGCGCTGGAACAACCGTCCATGGCGATCTACCAGTTGCTTGAGCATTACCCGGCGTCGAAAGTCGTCATCGGTGTGTCGATCTTCGTCGGCTTTGTGCTGTTCCTGACGCCGGCGGATTCCGGCGCGGTGATGATGGCCAACCTGTCGTGCAAGGGCGGCAACGTGGATGAAGATGCGCCGCACTGGCTGCGTATCTTCTGGTCGGCGGTGATTACCCTGGTGACCATCGGCCTGCTGTTCGCCGGCAACTTCGAAGCCATGCAGACCATGGTGGTGCTGGCGGGGCTGCCGTTCTCGGTGGTGCTGATTCTGTTCATGTTCGGTTTGCACAAGGCCATGCGCCAGGACGTGGCCATCGAACAGGAGCAGGCGCAGTTGGCTGAACGCGGGCGTCGCGGCTTCAGCGAGCGCTTGACCGCACTGGACCTGCAACCGAGCCAGGGCACCGTGCAACGCTTTATGGACAAGCACGTCACGCCGGCGCTTGAAGAAGCGGCGACGGCGTTGCGTGAGCAGGGTTTGCACGTGCAGACGCTGCTGGGCAAATCCAAGCGCTGCATCGGTGTGCGGATCGAGATGGAAGAGGGCAACCCGTTTGTCTATGAAGTCAGCCTGGATGCCTACTCGTCGGCGCCGGCTGACTTGCCTGAAGAAGAGCGCACGCGGTATTACCGTGCCGAGGTGTACCTGCACAACGGGCCTCAGGAATACGACCTGATGGGCTTCACCCAGGAGCAGATCACCCGGGATGTGCTCGATCAGTTTGAAAGCCATCGGCAACTCCTTGGCCGGGTCTATAGCTGATAGTTTGGCTTGCCATGAGCGTTCCCACGCTCCGCGTGGGAATGCATCCCGTGACGCTCCGCGTCACCAGCGCAGCGGACCGTTGACGGGACGCGGAGCGTCCCAGGCGGCATTCCCACGCGGAGCGTGGGAACGATCAGCTCCTTCAGCCCAGGTTCTTGCCCAGCAGGGCATGGTAGAGCTCGCTGTCACCCAGGATGCCCACCACCTTGTTGTTGTCATGCAGCACCAGCTTGTTGCCTGTCTGATAGCGAATCTGCAACGCATCGCGCATGCCGATGTTGGAGTCCACCAGCGTCGGCACCCGGCCCAGACCTTCCACCGCTTGCCCCGGCGCCCAGTTCTGCAGGTTCATCACCACGCCGTTCTGCCGCGCGCCCTGGATGGTGTTGCCTTCGGCCAGGTCCAGCCAGGAGTCGCCGCCCGGGTCCAGGCATACCGAACCGTTGACCCGCGTGCAGTTGTCCAGCGTCCGCATCAGGCTGCGGCCGCACAGCACGTTCAGCGGGTTGGTATGGGCGACGAAGGTGCGCACATAGTCGTCCGCCGGGTTCAGCACGATCTCTTCCGGCACGCTGTACTGGATGATCTTGCCGTCTTTCATGATTGCGATGCGGCTGCCCAGCTTGAGGGCCTCGTCGAGGTCGTGGCTGACGAACACGATGGTCTTGTTCAGCTTGCGCTGCAGTTCCAGCAGTTCATCCTGCAGGCCTTGGCGAATCAGCGGGTCGAGGGCGGAGAAGGGTTCGTCCATCAGCAGGATATCGGCGTCCATCGCCAGCGCACGGGCCAGGCCGACGCGCTGTTGCATGCCGCCGGACAGCTCGTCCGGCTTCTTGTTGCGCCATTGGGTCAGGCCCACCAGTTCGAGTTTTTCATCGACCAGCGTGCGCCGTTCCTTTTCCGGACGGCCCTGCATTTCCAGGCCGAAGCTGATGTTCTCGCGCACCGTCAGCCAGGGCATCAGGGCGAATTTCTGGAACACCATGGCGATGCGTTTGGTGCGCATCATTTTCAGCTCGGCCGGCGTGCAGGAGGCGATGTCGATCTGGCGCCCTTCGTGCTCGACAAACAGTTGGCCACGGCTGACCGTGTTGAGGCCGTTGATGCAGCGCAGCAGACTGGATTTGCCGGAGCCCGACAGGCCCATCAGCACACAGATCTCGCCTTTCTCGATATCCAGGCTGGCGTTTTCCACGCCGACAATCTGCCCGGTTTTTTTCAGGATTTCGTTACGGCTCATGCCCTGGTCCAGCAGCTTGAGCGCTTCGCGTGGGTCTTTGGAAAAGATCACGTCGACTTTGTCGAATCGGATAATGCTCATGCATCACCCCCTACTTTGGCGTCGGGTTGTTTGCAGATACGGTCGAGCATGATGGCCAGCAATACGATTGCCAGGCCCGCTTCAAAGCCCAGGGCGATATCGGCCGTGTTCAGTGCGTTGACCACCGGCTTGCCGAGGCCGTCGGCGCCGACCAGCGCCGCGATCACCACCATCGACAACGACAGCATGATGCATTGGGTAATGCCGGCGGCGATGCTCGGCATGGCGTGGGGCAGTTCAATGCGCGAGAGCAACTGGCGGCGCGAGCAGCCGAAGGCCTTGCCGGCGTCCATCAGTTCCTGCGGAACGTCGCGGATACCCAGATAGGTCAGGCGGATGGGCGCGGCAATCGCGAACACCACGGTAGAAATCAGCCCGGGCACCACACCCAGCCCGAAGAGGGTCAGGGTTGGGATGAGGTAGACGAAGGTCGGCACGGTCTGCATCAGATCGAGTACCGGCCGCATCATGGTGTAGAACATCGGCTTGTGCGCGGCAACAATGCCCAGCGGCACGCCGATGACCACGCAGACCAGGGTGGCGAACAGCACCTGGGCGAGGGTTTCCATGGTTTCCTGCCAGTACCCCAGGTTGAGGATCAGCAGGAAGGAGGCAATGACGAACACCGTCAGGCCCCATTTGCGTTGAATAAAGTGAGCCAGCAGCGCAATCAGACCGATCAATGCCAGCGGATTGAACCAGGTCAGCGCAAACGTCACGCCGTGGATCATCGTTTCCAGTGTCGATGCGATTGCGTCGAAGTAGTTGGCACCGTGTTGGGTCAACCAGTCGACGAAGGCAGCGATGTACTGGCCTAGTGGGATTTTCTGTTCAGTCAGCATGGTAGTGAATGTCCACATGCGAAGGGGAATACATCCCGGGGCAGCGCACCGCCCCGGGGTCAGCGGGGGTTACTTGGCGAGGTAAGCCTTGACGGCGTCGAGTCCTGGTTTGCCATCGACGGTGGTGACACCGGCGAGCCAGGTGTCGAGCACTTGCGGGTTCTTCTGCAGCCAGGCCTTGGCGGCGGCGTCGGCCTTCATCTTGTCGTCCAGGACGTTACCCATCAGGGTGCTTTCCATGTCCAGCGTGAACACCAGGTTTTTCAGCAACTGGCCAACGTTGCTGCATTCCTGGGTGTAGCCCTTGCGGGTGTTGGTGTAGATGGTGGCCTGGCCGTAGTTGGGGCCGAACGAATCGTCACCCCCGGTCAGGTACTTCATCTTGAAGCGGGTGTTCATCGGGTGCGGTTCCCAGCCCAGGAACACGATGGCCTGGTTGCGCTTTGAGGCGCGTTCAACCTGGGAGAGCATCCCGGCTTCACTGGATTCGACCACCTTGAAACCGGCGGTCTTGAGGCCGAAGGCATCTTTGTCGATCAACGTCTGGATGGTGCGGTTGCCGTCGTTGCCCGGCTCGATGCCGTAGATCTTGCCGCCCAGCTCATCCTTGAATTTGGCAATGTCGGCGAAGTCTTTCAGGCCCTTGTCATACAGCGCCTCGGGCACCGCCAGGGTGTATTTGGCGTTCTCCAGGTTGGCACGTACGGTTTCCACCGTGCCGGCTTCGCGGTACTGCTTGATGTCGTTTTCCATGGTCGGCATCCAGTTGCCGAGGAAGATGTCCATGTTCTTGCCGTCGGCCAGGGACTTGTAGGTCACTGGGACCGAAATCATCGTGGTGCGTGGCTTGTAGCCCAGGCCCTTGAGGATTTCGCTGGTGGTCGCGGTGGTGACGGTGATGTCGGTCCAGCCGACATCGGAGAAGTTGACGGTCTTGCACTGTTCCGGTTCTGCGGCGTGCGCCATGACCGGCAGACTCAGCATGGCGGCCAACAACAACGAGGGTGAACCTTTCATCGGGGTAGACTCCTGTGTTTTTTCTGGCGGCATTCGCCGCGCTTTATAGTGCTGCTATTGGAGTGTGCGTTGGACAGCTCTGGCACGGTGCCTTGCAAACGAGTCGTGACTGATCATGTACCAGTGAAAATCTGACGCCTACAGGGGGCGTCGTATCCAGTACAGGGAGGGTCGCATCCAGTACCGATGACGTCGCTTACAGATTTTTCCAAAGGTAAAACCGCTGTTTTTACCCTTCTGCACCGCAAAAAACGCCCAAAACAGGCCATTACACGCGAGCGACGCTGGTGAGCATGGATGCGTCGGTGTGAGACGCCGTGAGCGGCCACAAAAGCTTGATGATGCGGCCATCTGGGCGATCTGAGCGTAGCACCTCGTTCAAGCCTGGCCGTGCTTATCGAGGAGTTCTACCGCAATGGCTATCAGTGTTTTCGACCTGTTCAAGATCGGCATCGGGCCTTCGAGTTCTCACACCGTCGGCCCCATGCGCGCCGCCGCGCTGTTCGTTCAAGGCTTGCGCGAGCGTGATCTGTTGGACCAGGTTCGGCGCGTCGAGGTGCAACTCTACGGCTCCTTGTCGGCCACCGGTATCGGCCATGGCAGTGACACCGCCACCATCATGGGCCTGATGGGCGAATGGCCGGACGCAATCGACCCGTCGCAGATCGGCGTGCGCATTCACACGCTGCGCGAAACCGACACCTTGTTGCTCGACGGCCGTCTGCCGGTGCCGTTCGTATGGTCACGGGACATGCGCCTGCTCGACGAAAACCTGCCGTTCCATCCCAACGCCATGACCCTGGTGGTGTGGGGGGATGACGGCGAGTTGCACCGCGACACCTACTACTCGGTGGGCGGCGGCTTTGTGGTGGATGAAGCTCAGGCGCAAAGTGGCGTGGCCGATATGGACGGCACCGTACTGCCTTACGATTTCTCCAGCGCGGCCGAGTTGCTGCAGCTGTGCAAGACCCACAACCTGCGGGTCGCCGAACTGATGCTGGCCAACGAGAAAACCTGGCGCTCCGAAGAAGAAATCCGCAGCGGCCTGATGAAACTCTGGCGTGCCATGCAGGATTGCGTGGAGCAGGGCCTCAAGCACGAAGGCATCCTGCCCGGCGGTCTCAACGTGCGCCGTCGCGCTGCCAAGCTGCACCGCAGCCTGCAGGAACTGGGCAAGCCGAATGTGATCGGTTCGACCTTGAGCGCCATGGAGTGGGTCAACCTGTTCGCCCTGGCGGTCAACGAAGAAAACGCCGCCGGTGGGCGCATGGTCACCGCACCCACCAATGGCGCGGCGGGGATTATTCCGGCCGTGCTGCACTATTTCATGAAGTTCAGTGAAGAAGTGACTGAGGCCAACGTGGTCGACTACCTGCTCGGCGCGGCGGCAGTGGGTATTCTGTGCAAGAAGAACGCCTCGATCTCCGGTGCCGAAGTCGGTTGCCAGGGCGAAGTGGGTTCCGCCTGCGCCATGGCCGCAGCGGGCCTGGCCGAAATTCTCGGCGCCACGCCGGAGCAACTGTGCAACGCTGCGGAAATCGGCCTGGAACATAACCTGGGCCTGACCTGCGACCCGGTGGGCGGCCTGGTGCAAGTGCCGTGTATCGAGCGTAATGCGATTGCGGCGGTCAAGGCGATCAATGCGGCGCAGATGGCCTTGCGCGGCGACGGCCAGCACTTTATTTCCCTGGACCGGGTGATCCGCACCATGCGCGATACCGGGGCGGATATGCACGACAAGTACAAAGAAACGTCGCGCGGTGGGTTGGCGGTCAGCGCTGTTGAGTGCTGAGACCGCGTCGCCTGCATCGGGAGCAAGCCCCCTCCCACACTTGACCGCATTCCTACAGGATGTACTCGGTCAAATGTGGGAGGGGGCTTGCTCCCGATAGCGGTGGTCCAGGCGACACTGCTCACAAAGTGAACACCCCAACCAAAACCGCCACCTTTTAGCGCGTCGCAAATAGATAAGTAGCCTGCGAACGATTTACCCCTCCGTTACCCGTCCCCCGTGCTTTGGGTGACAGACTTTTCCTACGCCCGCAAAGCGCCTTCCCACAAGTGCTACCGTTCTGCTCACGGCCCTTGAACGCCCATCCTGTGCGTTATATCCCACGTTTAATGCGCGGGCTTATATAGACGCGTCAACAGGTCGTTTTCAGGATTTGTTGAATGGCCATTCAAATTTAGGCATGGCATTTGCTCTATCAATTCAAAGCCTCTGTCCTTGCAAGGGATGAGCGCAATAACAAGAGCCTCGCCTGAGGCCATCACCTGCTTTGTGTGAGGAGATACTGTGATGACGTCGTCCAACTCCGGGGGCCAACCCCAGAACCGTGCGCCTCAATCCATCGGCTTTTTGCTGCTGGACAATTTCACGCTGATTTCCCTGGCGTCGGCCGTGGAACCGCTGCGCATGGCCAACCAGCTGTCCGGTCGCGAGCTGTATCGCTGGACAACCCTGAGTGTCGACGGCAACCAGGTGTGGGCCAGCGACGGCCTGCAGATCACGCCCGATGCCGCGATGCACAAGGCCCCGGTGCTGGACACGGTGATTGTCTGCGGTGGCGTCGGCATTCAGCGCACCGTCACCCGCGAACACGTGTCGTGGCTGCAAAGCCAGGCGCGTCAGTCCCGGCGTCTGGGGGCGGTGTGCACCGGCAGTTGGGCCCTGGCCTGCGCAGGTCTGCTCGATGGTTTTGATTGCAGCGTGCACTGGGAATGCCTGGCGTCGATGCAGGAAGCGTTCCCCCGCGTAGCCATGAGCACCCGCCTGTTCACCCTCGACCGCAACCGCTTCACCAGCTCCGGCGGCACTGCGCCGTTGGACATGATGCTGCACCTGATCAGCCGCGACCACGGCCGTGAACTGTCGGCAGCCATCTCCGAGATGTTTGTGTACGAACGCATCCGTAACGAACAGGATCACCAGCGCGTGCCGCTCAAGCACATGCTCGGCACCAACCAGCCCAAGCTGCAGGAAATCGTTGCGCTGATGGAAGCCAACCTGGAAGAGCCCATCGACCTGGACGAACTGGCGGTGTACGTCGCCGTGTCGCGTCGCCAACTGGAGCGGCTGTTCCAGAAATACCTGCACTGTTCGCCGTCGCGCTACTACCTCAAGTTGCGCTTGATCCGTGCGCGGCAGTTGCTCAAGCAGACGCCGATGTCGATCATCGAAGTGGCGTCGGTGTGCGGGTTTGTGTCCACGCCGCACTTCTCCAAGTGCTACCGCGAATACTTCGGCATTCCGCCGCGGGATGAGCGCGTAGGTTCCAACACCACCCAGCAAGTGGCGATGATGCCGATTCCCCAGGCACTGGTGTTGTCACCGCTGTCGGGGCCGATGTCGGCGTTGAGTCAGGCGCGCAATGAGTCGACGTTCGCCAGCGTAAGGCTCTGACACTGGCCGCTTTAAATTGTAGGAGCGAGCTTGCTCGCGAAAAACTCAAGATCGCTGCGGGGTGTCTGATTACCCGCGTTATCGTTGACGATTTTCGCGAGCAAGCTCGCTCCTACAGGGAGAGTGTGTCTCAGGCGCCAGAGTTCTGCTTGAACTGCATCAAAGCCGGCAACAACTGCTTATCGATCGCCTGCCGCACCGCCGGCAGGATCGTCGCCTTGCCGGTGTACATCTGTTCCACCATGCCCTTGAGCGCTCTGGCCCGCGCTTCGCTCAAACCGCGTACCGCACACTCGCATGCCTGCTCGGCCGTGGCACCGCTGGACACTTCAAAACCCAGCGAGCGCAGTTGGCTCAGCAGGTCATCCTGGTCAATCAAATCCGCGTGCATCATGACGTTTATCCTGGTGTAGGGAACGGTGATTGAGCTCGATTCTGGTAGGCCCCCGGCCGGTGGGCAAGCGCAGAATCGAGCAATGCCTCGGATGGCTATGAACAGGTCGTTTTCGGGTTACTCAGGCCTGCAGGTAATAGGCACACTGGCGCCAGGCACGCAGCTTGATGGTTTGGTCACCCTCGGGATGCACGGCTCACACAAGGCACCTCTGCCCCGATCCAGTCACGGCTGGTTCGGGGCTTTTTTTGCCGGCAAACCGATGACCCGGCCGAGCAGGGCGGGCCGTGGCAGCTCGGCCTGTGCAGCGCTGATTGCGGTGAGCTTGTGCAGCGTGGCCTCAGTGAACGGCGTTGCGTGCGGGCCGGCCAGGTCGACATGCAGCAGCATCTGTTCGTTGCCGGCCAGCTCCTTTTCATCACCCAGCAGATGCAGGCTGTGATAGAGGTGCAGGCGCTTGGCATCAAAGGCGATCAGTTGGGTGCGCACCTCGACCTCGGCCCCCAGCTTCACTTCGTGCAGGTAGTTCAAATGCAGCTCCAGGGTGAACAGCGAGTGGCCGCTGGCTTCGCGGTTGTCGCTGTCCAGGCCCAGGGTGTCCATCAACGCGTCGGTGGCGTAGCTGAAGATCAGCAGATAGAACGCATCGCGCAGGTGGCCGTTGTAGTCCACCCAGGCGGGCTGGATTCTAGTTGTGTAGGTTTTTAATGCGGACATGGGGCTGTACTCGGTAAAAAATGTGGGAGGGGGCTTGCCCCCGATGGCGGTTCGTCAGCGGCAGATGGGCTGGCTGACCCACCGCTATCGGGGGCAAGCTCCCTCCCACATTCTGTTATTCGGCGAAGGTCATGCCGTGTTTGGCTTTAGTAACCTTGACGGCCTCCAGCACCGCCAGCAAGCAATCATCACGATAGCGCTCCAGCGCCGAAATGCTGTGGTTGCCCAGTTGGTCGCTGGTGCCGGCGACTACATCGTCAATCAGCGTGTCGGTCAATTCGGGCGCGGGCAGATACGTCCACGGCAACTGCAACGCCGGACCGAACTGCGCCATGAAGTGGCGCATGCCCGCGTCGCCGCCCGCCAGCGTGTAGGTGAGGAAGGTGCCCATGAACGACCAGCGCAGGCCGGCGCCAAAACGAATCGCATCGTCGATTTCACCGGTGGTCGCCACGCCATCGTTGACCAGATGCAGCGCCTCGCGCCACAGCGCTTCCAGGAGCCGGTCGGCAATGAACCCCGGCACTTCCTTGCGCACGTGCAGGGGGCGCATGCCGAGGGATTCATACACCTTGATGGCGGCCTGGATCGCCTCCGGCGCGGTGCGTTTGCCGCCCACCACCTCCACCAGGGGTAACAGGTACACCGGGTTGAAGGGGTGGCCGACCACGCAGCGTTCGGGGTGGGTCGAGTCCTCATAGAATTCGCTCGGCAGCAGCCCAGACGTGCTCGAGCCGATCAACGCATCCGGCTTGGCTGCCGCGCTGATCTGGCGGTGTAATTGCAACTTCAGCTCCAGGCGTTCCGGGGCGCTTTCCTGGATGAAGTCGGCGTCTTTGACGCACGCTTCGATGGTACTGACAAAGCGCAGGCGATCCTGCGAAGCGCCCGGGGCCAAGCCTTGTTTCTCCAGCGCGCCCCAGGCATTGGCGACACGCTTGCGCAGCGCCGCCTCGGCACCGGGCGCCGGGTCCCAGGCCACGACATCCAGGCCGTGGGCGAGGGCGCGGGATACCCAGCCGCTGCCGATAACACCGCTGCCGAGGGCGGCGAAGGTTTTGATTTCTGTGATAAAGCGCATGGGTGCATTCCTAAAGAGTTTGGTGATCCCCTGTGGGAGGGGGCAAGCCCCCTCCCACATTTTTTATCCGCGCTTGGTCAGGCCCATCTTCACGCGGCCTTCCGCCGGGGTCATGACCCGCGCCCCCAGGCGGCTGAGGATTTCACTGGCGCGCTCCACCAGTTGGCCATTGGTGGCGAGCACGCCCTTGTCCAGCCACAGGTTGTCTTCCAGGCCGACCCTCACGTTGCCGCCCAGCAGCACCGCTTGCGCTGCCATCGGCATTTGCATGCGGCCAATGCCGAAACCGGCCCACACCGCGTCGGCGGGCAGGTTGTCGACCATGGCTTTCATGGTGGTGGTGTCGGCCGGGGCGCCCCACGGGATGCCCAGGCACAGTTGAAACAGTGGGTTGTCGAGCAGGCCTTCCTTGATCATCTGCTTGGCGAACCACAGGTGGCCGGTGTCGAAGATTTCCAGCTCGGCCTTCACGCCCAGCTCTTGGATACGCTTGGCGCCCGCCCGCAGTTGCGCCGGGGTAGACACGTAAATGGTGTCGCCATCGCCGAAGTTCAGGGTGCCGCAGTCCAGTGTGCAGATTTCCGGCAGCAGTTCTTCCACATGCGCCAGGCGGGTCAGCGGGCCGACCAGGTCGGTGTTGGGACCGAACGCCATAGGGTGCTCGCCGCCGCCGATCTCCAGGTCGCCGCCCATGCCGGCAGTGAGGTTGACGATGATGTCGATGTCGGCCTCGCGGATGCGCTCCATCACTTCGCGGTACAGCGCCACGTCGCGGCTGAACTTGCCGGTGTGCGGGTCACGCACATGGCAGTGCACCACGGTCGCGCCGGCCTTGGCCGCTTCCACCGCGGCGGCTGCGATCTGTTTGGGGGTGACCGGTACGTGCGGGCTTCTGGCGCTGGTGTCGCCAGCACCGGTGAGTGCGCAGGTGATGATGACGTCGTGGTTCATGGGACGGTTCCTTACAGGCGTGGTGGTGCCGTTCGCGGCCTCAAATGGCCGCGAAACGGTGATTCGGAGAAGGTTATTGGCTGGTCAGTTTCAGGTCGGCAGCGGCGGGTTTGCCATCGAAGGTGGTCACGCCTTGCAGCCAGCGCGCCTGGTCTTGCGGGTGATCCTTGAGCCACTGCCGGGCCGACTCAATGGGGTCCTTGTGATCCAGCAGGGGCTGCATCATCCGGCTCTCATCGGCGGCGGTGAAGGTCAGGTTGGTCAGCAGCTTGTGCACGTTGGGGCATTGCTCGGCGTAGGCCGGCGCGGTGACCGTCCACACGGTGGCCATGCCTTCGTTCGGGCCCAGGGCGTCGTCGCTGCCGGTGAGGTAGGTCATGGCGACGTTGACGTTCATCGGGTGCGGCGCCCAGCCGAAGAACACCACGGCTTCCTTGCGGCGTACCGCACGGTCGACGGCAGAGAGCATGGCCGCTTCACTGGATTCAACCAGTTGGAACTTGCCCAGGCCGAACTGGTTCTTGGCGATCATCGCCTTGATCTGGGTATTGGCGCCTGAGCCCGGCTCGATGCCATAGATCTTGCCGCCCAGCTCTTTCTCGAACTTGGCGATATCGGCAAAGGTCTTCAGGCCCTTGTCCGCCAGGTAAGTGGGGACGGCGAGAGTGGCGCGGGCGTCTTGCAGGCTCGGTTTGTCGAGCACCTTGACTTGCCCGGCGTCGACGAACGGCGTGATGGTCTGGGTCATCAGCGGGTTCCAGTAGCCCAGGAACAGGTCCAGGCGCTGGTCGCGGATGCCGGCAAAGATGATTTGCTGGGAGGCGCTGGTCTGTTTGGTTTTATAGCCGAGGCCGTCGAGCAACACCTGGGCCATGGCACTGGTGGCGATCACGTCGGTCCAGTTCACCACGCCCAGGCGTACGTTCTGGCATGAAGCGGCATCCGCTGCCATGACGTGGGTGCTCAAAATAGCGCTGACGCTGAGTGCAAGCACGCTGCGGCTGATCAGTCGGTTCATGGTGGAGCCCTCGGCAGGTCGTTATTGTGGGGTCCGGCGTCTTTGTGCACCGTGCAGCCAAGTTACGTACCTTCGCCAGCGCCGAAACGCACAGCGGCGACCGGCTCTTGCACTGCAGCGACCTGCGCGCTTGAATCCGCCCGTGAACGGGAGTATCACAGTGCCACGCTGGTCGTCCCACGAGAGCGCCATCATGTCCCAGGATTTTTATTTTTTGCTGATGCCGGGGTTCTCGGCCATCGGCTTTATCTCCGCCCTTGAGCCGCTGCGCGTGGCCAATCGCTTTCGTGGCGAGTTGTACCGCTGGCACATATTGAGCGCCGACGGCGGTGCGGTGCTGGCGAGCAACGGCATGTCGGTCAACGCCGATGCCGCGCTGGAGCCGCTGAAAAAAGGCGCGACCTTATTGGTGGTGGCCGGCTTTGAACCCTTGCAGTTCGCTACGCCTGCCCTGGCGCACTGGTTGCGTCGCCTCGACCACGACGGTGCAACCCTCGGCGCCATCGACACAGGTGCCTGCGTACTGGCCGAGGCGGGCCTGCTCGACGGCCACCGGCTGACCCTGCACTGGGAAGCGATCGACGCCTTCAAGGAGGCCTATCCGCACCTCAGCGTGACCCAGGAACTGTTCGAGATCGACCGCCGCCGCATCACCTGCGCCGGCGGCACCGCGTCCATCGACCTGATGCTCGACCTGATCGCCCAGGCCCACGGCCCGGACCTGGCAATCCAGGTCTCCGAGCAATTCGTGCTCGGCCGCATCCGCCCGCGCAAAGACCACCAGCGCATGCAAATCGCCACCCGCTACGGCATCCATAACAAGAAATTGGTGCAGGTGATCGGCGAAATGGAGCAACACACCGAGCCGCCCCTGAGCACCCTGGCCCTGGCCGAGGCGATCAAGGTCACCCGGCGCCAACTGGAGCGGCTGTTTCGCCTGCACCTGAACGACACGCCCAGCAACTTCTACCTGGGCCTGCGCCTGGAAAAAGCCCGGAAACTGCTGCGCCAGAGCGGCATGAGTGTGCTGGAGGTGAGCATTGCGTGCGGGTTTGAGTCGCCGTCGTATTTCACAAGGAGCTATCGGGCAAGGTTTGCGAAATGCCCGAGGGAGGATCGGCGACGGGAGGTGGTTTGATCGTTTTTTAGTCAATTAGGTATAAAAGCGGCCGGCACCGCGGATCAATGTGGGAGGGGGCTTGTCCCCGATGAGCATAGGTATCTACACAGTTTTGGTGCGACACCGCACCTGTGGCGAGGGAGCTAACGCGTATCTACCTGACGCTCCGAGGTCCAAATGTGGGAGGGGGCTTGCCCCCGATGGCGGCCTCTGGGCTGGCTGGGATGTTGGATTGGACCGAGTACATATCCGTTTCTGCGGTAACGGCCACTTAGGGTTCCGCCCTGACGGCGGCTCACTTTTGAAAAGCGCAAAAGTAAGCAAAACGC
>NZ_CVTX01000169.1:104126-134265 GCF_900005715.1 Pseudomonas sp. 34 E 7 | reverse complement strand
ACCCGGCGTCCTGCCGGGTTACCCACGGATTCAAGCCTGCGTTCGGCCAGCGTGGTTTAACGGGGCGCCTAGGATCAAAAGCAGATCAAGAGCGGCTCGCTTCGCATCGTGGTTACGGTTGAGCGCTACAGAGTTGTGTAGATACCTATGCCCCGATGGCGGTGGGTCAGCAGCACATAAGTGACTGACACACCGCCATCGGGGGCAAGCCCCCTCCCACAGTAGATTGTGGTGTGGCTTATTTTTTCAGCAGCGCCGAACACGCCGCCTTGTAAGCCTCGTGCTGATACTTGTTCAGCGTCGCGGGCAGGTCAAAGTTGTGCTTCTTGTTCTGCGCATTGATGGTTTGCGGTGACAAAAGCGTTACCTCCACCCCGTCCAGCAGTTGAAACACCCCTTCAATCTTGAATGTCGTCGGGCCACCGGCGAATTCGCCTTTCTTGCTGCGCTTCTTGATCGCGATACGGGTGATGGCGTTTGCCTGCACGAACGCCTTCACCTGCGCGGCGAAGGCCTTGACGTTGGCGGCCTCATCGTCGTCATCGAGGGCGATTTTCTTGGTGGCCAGGGCGACGTGGGTCAGCGCCTGGCTGTCCAGTGAAGCGACGGCGATGATGGCTTCGCTGCCTTTGATTTCAATGCCGCAGATAGTCATATGAGTACTCGGGGTGTCAGGCGGAAAGTGACGTTATGATGTTTATTTAAGTCGCTGGCATGGGGTCGTCTGGAACCAGGCTGACGAGTTTGTACCGGCGACCGATTTTTATTTTTCCAGGTTCCGGCTCAAGCGTCAGGTCGTAGGTGATGTGCGTCACCAGTAGAAACTTCACGCCACTTCTATCGTTCATAAAGCCCTTCGTACTACGAACCGTATCGGGGTCGTAATCGAGCTCCATTCCTTTCAGGTAGCGCGTTGTCAAGATATAAGATAGAGGCAGCGAATGATCCAGGAGCGTTAGCTTTTTATCCTCAAGAGAAATAGTGGTCTCTGAGGGCACTGTCAATGCGTGACCTTCGCTGAGTGCGTCCTGTTGGAAAGTGCTGCAGTACTGTAATTCCAAGTTAGTGGCGTGTCGCGAACTGGCGCTGCCAACATACAGCAATGTTCGGTGGGCATGGGTATTGTCAAGTTGAAGTTGCAGCTGTCCAAAGTCAAGCGCTTTGAAGCGACTGCATTCCGTATAGAAACGCTTGGCTTCAAGAAAAGCAACTCCCTCTTTTTCGGTGCCGTTTGGAAAAGTGAATTTTACAAGTATGGCAATATCTCCATACTTGGTTTCAAAATTCTTTCCGGCAAATTTATAAAGGTCCCATGCGACGTTTTGAGGGGCGGGAGATGTGATCGTTACTTTTTTCAACTTCTTGGTAAAACTTTTCAGTATTTTGTAGGTGATGATGTCTTCGTTCCACCCCCTGTCGAGGTCGGAGGTTACTGCTTTATTTATTAGGAAGTCTATTTTTTCCAGCCATTCTGACGGCGTAAGTTTCATGCAAAGTCCATTAAAAAATAGTCAGGTAGTCGCGTTGAATAGGTGGTCTATTCCTGCCCAATCGACTCCAAAAACTCCGACCGCTCGTCACTCATCCGCGCCAGGCAATCGTTGTGCGCAATCGCATAGGCCTTGGTGCCTGTGACCGCCGGGAAAGTGTCCACCGCACAATCGGCGTCGCGCAGTTTTTCCCATTTTTGCTGGGCGTCCTTCAGACGGGCGGTAATGTCCGCCAGTTTGGTCTTGTCGCTGCCATAGGTCGAACCCATACGTTCCAGCAGCCCCTGATAGTTGTCCTTGAGCAATTGCTCGGCGGTGGTTTTGTTGTAGGTGGCGCATTCCAGGGTTTGCTGGTCGTTTTCGATGCCGTCGCACGGCGTGCTATCGGTGTCTTCGGCCGCGTGGACGCCGGTTGCGATGAGTGCCAAAGCCAGGAAAATCGATTTCATTGCGCCGTCTCATATCAGGTGATGCGGGAATTCTGGCTCAAGCGTAAGACAAAGAACAGCCGCCAGTCAGACCTCTCTTAACAGCCTTTGTCGTGGATTGACGCTTTCGGCAATTCCCCTGTCGTTTTTGCACCCGGCTCCGTCGGTCCCTGGGCATATGCTGGCCCCAAAGCGCCGGCAGACGATTCGGCGCATGAATCGCCAATAAGGGGACGCCTGATGAGCCCAGCCGAGTTGCACGCCGACAGCATCGTTATCGACGGTCTGATTATTGCCAAGTGGAACCGCGACCTGTTCGAAGACATGCGCAAAGGTGGCCTGACCGCCGCCAACTGCACGGTGTCGGTGTGGGAAGGCTTCCAGGCCACGATCAATAACATTGTTGCCAGCCAGACCCTGATCCGCGAGAACAGCGACCTGGTGATCCCGGTGAAAACCACCGCCGATATCCGCAAGGCCAAGGAGCAGGGCAAGACCGGCATTATCTTCGGCTTCCAGAATGCCCACGCGTTTGAAGACCAGCTCGGCTACGTCGAGATCTTCAAGCAGCTCGGCGTCGGGGTGGTGCAGATGTGCTACAACACCCAGAACCTGGTGGGCACCGGCTGCTACGAGCGTGATGGCGGCCTGTCGGGTTTCGGGCGTGAGATTGTCGGCGAGATGAACCGTGTCGGCATCATGTGCGACCTGTCCCACGTTGGTTCCAAGACCAGCGAAGAGGTCATCCTCGAATCGAAAAAGCCGGTGTGCTACTCCCACTGCCTGCCGTCCGGGCTTAAAGAGCACCCGCGCAACAAGTCCGATGAAGAACTCAAGTTCATCGCCGACCACGGTGGTTTTGTCGGCGTGACCATGTTCGCGCCGTTCCTGGCCAAGGGCATCGACTCGACCATCGACGACTACGCCGAAGCCATCGAATACACCATGAACATCGTCGGCGAAGACGCCATCGGTATCGGCACCGATTTCACCCAGGGCCATGGCCAGGATTTCTTTGAAATGCTGACCCATGACAAGGGCTATGCCCGTCGCCTGACCAGCTTCGGCAAGATCATCAACCCGCTGGGCATTCGCACCGTGGGCGAGTTCCCCAACCTGACCGAGACCCTGCTCAAGCGCGGCCACCCCGAACGCGTGGTACGCAAGATCATGGGCGAGAACTGGGTCAACGTCTTGAAGGACGTCTGGGGCGAATAAGCCAGACACCTATCGGCAACACCACCACGAATTTTTCTGGAGTTAAGTTTCCATGGCCAAGATCGCCCCGCAATTGCCTATCGAAGTCGACAGCGAAACCGGTGTCTGGACCTCCGACGCCCTGCCCATGCTGTACGTGCCGCGCCATTTCTTCGTCAACAACCACATGGGTATCGAAGAAGTACTGGGCGCCGACGCCTACGCCGAAATCCTCTACAAGGCCGGCTACAAATCCGCCTGGCACTGGTGTGAAAAAGAAGCCGAATGCCACGGCCTGGAAGGCGTCGCGGTGTTCGAGCATTACATGAAGCGCCTGTCGCAACGCGGCTGGGGCCTGTTCAAGATCCAGGACATCGACCTGGATAAAGGCACCGCCAGCGTCAAGCTTGAGCACTCGGCGTTCGTCTACGTGTACGGCAAGGTCGGGCGCAAAGTCGACTACATGTTCACCGGCTGGTTTGCCGGCGCCATGGACCAGATCCTGCAAGCGCGCGGCAGCAAAATCCGCACTGTGGCCGAACAAGTCTACGGAGGCTCCGAAGAGGGCCACGATGATGGCCTGTTCACCGTAAAACCGTTGTAAGCCGAGGACCGTGCCATGGCTTTCGAAGCAATGTTTGCGCCGATCCAGATCGGCAAACTGACCATCCGCAACCGCGTGCTCAGTACCGCCCACGCCGAGGTGTATGCCACCGACGGCGGCATGACCACCGACCGCTATGTGAAGTACTACGAAGAGAAAGCCAAGGGCGGTATCGGCCTGGCGATCTGCGGCGGCTCGTCGGTGGTGGCCATCGACAGCCCCCAGGAATGGTGGAGTTCGGTGAACCTGTCCACCGACCGTATCATCCCGCACTTCCAGAACCTGGCCGACGCCATGCACAAGCATGGCGCCAAGATCATGATCCAGATTACCCACATGGGCCGTCGTTCGCGTTGGGACGGCTTCAACTGGCCGACCCTGATGTCGCCGTCCGGCGTGCGTGAGCCGGTGCACCGCGCCACCTGCAAGACCATCGAGCCGGAAGAGATCTGGCGCGTGATCGGCAACTACGCCCAGGCTGCGCGCCGGGCCAAGGCCGGTGGCCTGGACGGGGTGGAACTGTCCGCCGTGCACCAGCACATGATCGACCAGTTCTGGAGCCCGCGGGTCAACAAGCGCACCGACGAATGGGGCGGCAGCTTCGAAGGCCGCATGAAGTTCGGCCTGGAAGTGCTCAAGGCCGTACGTGCCGAAGTGGGTGACGACTTCTGCGTGGGCATACGCCTGTGCGGTGACGAGTTCCACCCGGACGGCTTGTCCCACGAAGACATGAAGCAGATCGCCAAGTATTACGACGACACCGGCATGCTCGACTTCATCGGTGTGGTGGGCTCGGGGTGCGATACGCACAACACCCTGGCCAACGTGATCCCGAACATGAGTTACCCGCCGGAGCCGTTCCTGCACCTGGCGGCCGGTATCAAGGAAGTGGTCAAGGTCCCGGTGCTGCACGCGCAGAACATCAAGGACCCGAACCAGGCCACGCGCATCCTCGAAGGCGGCTATGTGGACATGGTCGGCATGACCCGTGCGCACATCGCCGATCCGCACCTGATCGCCAAGATCAAGATGGGCCAGATCGACCAGATCAAACAGTGCGTCGGCGCCAACTACTGCATCGACCGCCAGTACCAGGGCCTGGACGTGCTGTGCATCCAGAACGCCGCGACCTCCCGTGAATACATGGGCGTGCCGCATATCATCGAGAAGTCCACCGGGCCCAAGCGCAAGGTGGTCGTGGTGGGCGCAGGTCCTGCCGGTATGGAGGCTGCACGCGTTGCCGCCGAACGTGGCCACGACGTAACCCTGCTGGAGAAGAAAGAGTTTATCGGCGGGCAGATCACCACGGCATCGAAAGCGCCGCAGCGTGACCAGATCGCCGGCATCACGCGCTGGTATCAGTTGGAGCTGGCACGCTTGAAAGTCGACCTGCGCCTGGGCGTGGCGGCGGATGCCGACACCATCCTCGACCTGCGCCCGGACGTGGTGGTGCTGGCCGTCGGTGGGCATCCGTTCATCGAGCAGAACGAACACTGGGGCGCTGCCGAAGGGTTGGTGGTGAGCAGTTGGGATGTGCTCGACGGCAAAGTCGCACCCGGCAAGAACGTATTGGTGTACGACACCATCTGCGAATTCACCGGCATGTCGGTGGCGGATTTCCTTGCGGACAAAGGCTGCCAGGTCGAGATCGTCACCGACGATATCAAGCCGGGCGTGGCCATCGGCGGTACGTCGTTCCCGACTTACTACCGCAGCATGTACCCCAAGGAAGTGATCATGACCGGCGACATGATGCTGGAAAAGGTCTACCGCGAAGGCGACAAACTGGTGGCGGTGCTGGAGAACGAATACACCGGGGCCCAAGAGGAGCGGGTGGTGGACCAGGTGGTGATCGAAAACGGCGTGCGCCCGGACGAGGAAATTTACTACGCCCTCAAGCCAGGCTCGCGCAACAAGGGCCAGATGGACGTCGAAGCCCTGTTCGCGATCAAGCCGCAGCCGTGCCTGAGCGAGGCGGGTGAGGGGTACTTGCTGTTCCGCATCGGTGACTGCGTGGCCCAGCGTAATACCCACGCTGCGATCTACGACGCCCTGCGCCTGTGCAAAGACTTTTGATGAGGTGAACTCGGTCAAATGTGGGAGGGGGCTTGCCCCCGATAGCGGTGGTTCAGCGACAGCTGTATCAACTGACACTCCGCCATCGGGAGCAAGCCCCCTCCCACATTCAAGGCCAGTTTCACAGTAGGCCTGTGTGGTCTTTGGGAGCTTCACCATGTTGAACACCTTGCTGCCTATTCTCCTGTTTGCCGCCCTGGGCCTCGCCGTCCTCGGCGCCCTGCGCCGGGCAAACATGTGGCGCCGTGGCCGCGCCTCCAAGGTCGACCTGCTTGGCGGCCTCTTGGCCATGCCCAAGCGCTACATGGTCGACCTGCACCACGTGGTCGCCCGCGACAAATACATCGCCAATACCCACGTCGCCACGGCGCTGGGCTTTGTGCTGTCGGCGTTGCTGGCAATCCTGGTGCATGGGTTCGGCCTGCAAAACCGTATCCTCGGTTACGCCTTGCTGCTGGCCTCGACCTTGATGTTTGTCGGCGCCATCTTCATGTACCTGCGCCGCCGCAATCCGCCTGCTCGGCTGTCCAAAGGCCCGTGGATGCGCCTGCCGAAAAGCCTGATGGCGTTTTCGGTGAGTTTCTTCCTCGTGACCCTGCCGGTCGCCGGGATTCTGCCCGCCGACTTCGGTGGCTGGCTGCTCGCTGCGCTGCTCGGCGTGGGCGTGCTGTGGGGAGTGTCCGAAATGTTCTTCGGCATGACCTGGGGCGGGCCGATGAAACATGCTTTCGCCGGCGCCCTGCACCTGGCCTGGCACCGCCGCGCCGAACGCTTTGGTGGCGGCCGTTCCACCGGTTTGAAACCACTGGATCTGAGCGACAAGACCGCGCCACTGGGCGTGGAAAAACCCAGGGATTTTACCTGGAACCAATTGCTCGGCTTCGACGCTTGCGTGCAGTGCGGCAAGTGCGAAGCGGCGTGCCCGGCGTTCGCGGCCGGCCAGCCGTTGAATCCGAAAAAACTCATCCAGGACATGGTGGTCGGCCTGGCCGGTGGCACCGATGCCAAGTTCGCCGGCAGGCCGTACCCGGGCAAACCGATTGGTGAACACGCCGGCAACCCGCACCAGCCGATCGTCAACGGCCTGGTGGACGCCGAGACCCTGTGGTCGTGCACCACCTGCCGCGCCTGTGTGGAAGAGTGCCCGATGATGATCGAGCACGTCGACGCCATCGTCGACATGCGTCGCCACCTCACCCTGGAAATGGGCGCCACGCCGAACAAGGGCGCCGAAGTTCTGGAAAACCTGATCGCCACCGACAACCCCGGCGGCTTCGCCCCCGGCGGTCGCCTGAACTGGGCGGCGGACCTGAACCTGCCGCTGCTCAGCGACAAGAGCAGCTGCGACGTGCTGTTCTGGGTCGGTGACGGTGCCTTCGACATGCGTAACCAGCGCACCCTGCGCGCGTTCGTCAAGGTGCTCAAGGCGGCAGGTGTGGACTTCGCGGTACTCGGTCTTGAAGAGCGCGACAGCGGCGACGTGGCGCGGCGCCTGGGCGATGAAGCGACGTTCCAACTGCTTGCCTCGCGCAATATCCAGACCCTGGCCAGGTACAGTTTCAAACGCATCGTCACCTGCGACCCGCACAGTTTCCACGTGCTGAAAAACGAGTACGGCGCCTTCAACGGCAACTACCTCGTGCAGCACCACAGCACCTTCATGGCCGAGTTGATCGGCGACGGCGCGCTGAACCTGGGCCAGCACAAAGGCACCAGCGTGACCTACCACGACCCGTGCTACCTGGGCCGCTACAACGGCGAATACGAGGCGCCGCGCCAAGTGCTGCGCGCGCTGGGCATCGAGGTCAAGGAGATGCAACGTTCGGGCTTCCGTTCGCGCTGCTGCGGCGGCGGCGGCGGAGCACCGATCACGGACATTCCCGGCAAGCAGCGTATCCCGGATATGCGCATGGACGACATCCGCGAAACCGGCGCCGAGCTGGTGGCCGTGGGTTGCCCGCAGTGCACCGCAATGCTCGAAGGCGTGGTCGAACCGCGCCCGCTGATCAAGGACATCGCCGAACTGGTGGCCGACGCGCTGCTTGACGACGCCCTGCCTGCGAAGGCGCCCCCCAAACGTGAACCTGCGGAGGTGCACTGATGAGCGACATTATCCGCCGCGACCCACGGGCCGAATGGATCGCCCGCAATCGCCTGCACCCGCTGCATGCGGCGATGCAGCCGGTGCAACAGAGTTGGATGGGGCCTAACGGCGTCATCCGCAAGAATGTGCACGGTGTGGGGTTTATCGGCCCCAACGGCATCAAGCGCATTGACCGCAGCGGCGCGCAACAGGGCGGTGCAGCCAAGCGTACGGCGGCGGTGCAAGTGCAACTGCCGCTGCCGCTGCATCAGGTTGCGGCGCCGGCGTTCTACATCAACGTGGTGCCGGATATGGTCGGCGGCCGCTTGAGCAGCCACGACCGCGATGTGCTCGGCCTGGCCCGGCAACTGGCCGGCAATGACGGCGCGGTACTGGCCGTGGTATTTGGTGAACACAAGGAAAATGCATTTGCCACAGCCGGTGTCGACCGCCTGCTGGTACTGGATGGTCATGAATTCGACGGTTATTCACCGGAGCAACGCGTCCAGGGCCTGCGGGCTGTGGATAACCAGTTCAACCCGCGTCACTGGTTGTTGCCCGACAGCCGCAGCGGTGGCGGTGAACTGGGCCGCCGTTTCGCCGCCAGCCTCAAGGAACGCCCGGCCACGCGGGTGTGGCAGATCAAAGGCGAGTCGTGTATCGGTCGCGCCGGCGCGGGCCAGGAAGATTTGGCGCGGCCGCTGCCGCGCCTGATTCTCGCTGCCGTCGAATGCGCCGATCCGGTCAGCGAGACGCGCCATGAAGTGTCGCCCGTGGAGTTATCCACAACCCTGGCACGCAGCCTGCCGCGTATCGAAGACCTTGGTGCGGTAGCAGTGGACCCGGCGGCGATTCCGATGGCCGAAGCCGAATTCATTTTCTCCGGCGGTAACGGCGTGAAGGATTGGGCGCTGTTCCACCAGACCGCCGCCGCGCTGGGCGCCACCGAAGGCGCTTCACGGGTCGCGGTGGACGATGGCTTCATGGCGCGCGATCGCCAGGTCGGCGCCAGCGGCACCTGGGTCACGGCGCGGGTGTACGTGGCCGTGGGTATTTCCGGGGCGATCCAGCACCTGCAAGGCATCGGTGCCTGCGACAAGGTGGTGGCGATCAACCTCGACCCCGGCTGCGACATGATCAAGCGTGCCGACCTGTCGGTGATCGGCGAAAGCGCCGCGATTCTGCACGCCTTGATCGCTGCGGTCGAGGCCTACCGCAACGGCGCCAAGCGCGATGCAGCCTAGGGACATGACCATGAAAACCAATGTAATCAGCCTGGTATCCATCGGCGCCCATCCCACTTCCGGGCGCCCGCGCCGTGCCGAACAGGATGCACGTGCCGTCGAGCTTGGCCTGCAAATGGCTGGGGATAAGTTGCAGGTGCTGCACGCCGGCGACATCAGCGAGCCGACCTTGCGCAGCTATCTGGGCATGGGATTGGCGCAACTGCATGTGCTGGAACAGCCGGCCGGTGCCGATGCGTTGCCGGTGTTGAGCGACTATCTGCGCGACGCCGGCGCCCAGGTGGTCCTGACCGGCAGCCAGGCGGAAACCGGTGAGGGCTCGGGCATGCTGCCGTTCCTGTTGGCCGAGCAACTGGGGTGGCCGCTGATTGTGGGGCTGGCTCAAGTCGAGTCCATCGACGCCGGCGTGGCCCATGTGCTGCAGGCGTTGCCACGCGGCCAGCGACGGCGCCTGAAGGTACGCCTGCCGTTTCTGGCGACGGTGGATAACGCCGCCCCCAAGCCGCGCCAGAGTGCCTACGGCCCGGCGCAACGTGGTGAGCTTGCCGCCCACGACGTCGAGATTGAACAGGATGAGTTATTCACAGACGCGCTGCTGCAACCGGCCAAGCCTCGGCCCAAGCGCCTCAAGGTGATCAAGGCCAAGAGCGGCGCTGATCGCATGAAGGCCGCGACGGCCAAGGCCAGCGGGGGCGGAGGGCAGGTGCTCAAGGGCGTGAGTGCTGAAGAGGGCGCGCAGGCGATACTCAAATTGCTCATAGAAGAAGGCGTCGTACGCTGATCCCCTGTAGGAGCGAGCGTGCTCGCGAAAAACGTTAACGATAACGCAGCGTGTCCGGTTTTAACGCGGCGCTCTCTGGTTCTTCGCGAGCAAGCTCGCTCCTACAAATGTTTACCCACAATCGCTGTTGATGCGCCTGTGGATAACCTGTTCGCGGTTGTCTACACCCCCGGCGCATCATGCCCTGCAGCCCTCTGTACGAAAAATAACCAGCCTAACTGGCGGTTTTTACTGGGTTTTTTCCCGGGTGGGCGTACAGACTTGCCCCCAAAGTCTGTTGGCGCTTCTGTGGATAAGATGTTCGCTGTCGGCTGGGGGCCTTATAGATAAAGGCTTTGCTCGATGCGATCAAAATATGATCAATTGTCGTGTTTACCCTGCTAAAAACCCCTGAATCCCCCGAGATATGCAGCTTTGAGGTGGTTTTCCACAGTGTGGGCAAAGTTGCCCCCAAAGTCTGTTGGTGCTTCTGTGGATAAGGTGTTCGCGTACCGCTGCAGGGCACGTAGCCCGTGGTTTTCAATGGGTTGATCAAAAAACGATCAGGCGCGTGTTAAATCCATGCATATGAATAAGTCACGGATTTTCCTGGTTTAATTTTGAAGGAGGCCGGCAGTTGCCCACAATTGCTGTGGGTGGCTTTGTGGATAAGTTGTTGGGTAACCGCTGAAGCGCCCAGCCGCAGGGGGCTTGACTATTGTTGGTCAAATTTTGAACAGCTCAGATTCTAATGTGGGAGGGGGCTTGCCCCCGATAGCGGTGCATCAGCCCATGAAGTTGCCGGCTGAACCACTGCAATCGGGGGCAAGCCCCCTCCCACATTTTATCCACGGTGTGTCAGTTACTCGTGCGCGGCCACGCCCTTGAGGTAAGGCGCAGGCGCTGCCCCCAGGTTGTTGAGCATGCGCTCGCTGTACCAATCCACAAAATTCACTACACCGAATTCATAGGTCTTGGAGTACGGCCCCGGCTGGTAAGCGGTGGAGTTGATGCCGCGCTGGTTCTCTTCGGCCAAGCGCCGATCCTGGTCGTTGGTGGCGTCCCACACCTGGCGCATGCGCTCCACGTCGTAGTCCACGCCTTCCACGGCGTCCTTGTGCACGATCCACTTGGTGGTGACCATGGTTTCCTGGGCGCTGATCGGCCACACGGTGAACACGATGATGTGGTCGCCCATGCAGTGGTTCCACGAGTGGGGCAGGTGCAGGATTCGCATCGAGCCCAGATCGGGATTTTTGATCCGGCCCATCAACTTGGCGCAGCCCTGCTTGCCGTCCAGGGTCATCGACACGGTGCCCTTGAGCAGCGGCATGCGCACGATGCGGTTACGCAGGCCGAAGCTGGCGTGGGCGTAAGGAATCTTCTCGGCATCCCAGGCGGCGGCGGAGGCGGCCACATGATCCTTGAACGCCTGGTCGGCGCGCGGGTCGGTGACGTCGTCCCACTCCAGCAGGGTTTTCAGCAGTTCCGGGTGCGACGCGTTGCAGTGATAGCACTCGCGGTTGTTTTCCAGCACCAGCTTCCAGTTGGCTTTCTCGAACAAGGTGGTCTGGATCGCCACCTTGGTGTTTTCCATGTCGTAGGGTTCCATGTAGTGGTTCAGGGTCGACAGGAAGTCATCGATGGCCGGCGGGTTCTCGGCCATGCTGATGAAGATGTAGCCGCCGGCGGTCTTCACGTTCACCGGTTTGAGGCCGTACTGCTTCATGTCGAAGTCGGCGCCCATCTCGGTACCGGCAAACAACAGGCGACCGTCCAGCTCGTAGGTCCACTGGTGGTAGTGGCACACGAGCTTGGCAACCTTGCCCTTGTCGCTGGTGCACAAGCGCGAACCACGGTGACGGCACACGTTGTGAAACGCATGCACCACGCCTTCGGCGCCACGGATCACGATGATCGGGTTCTTGCCCACTTGCAGGGTCAGATAGTTGCCCTTGGTGGGGATTTCGCAGGTCATGCCGGCGATCAACCACTCTTTCTGGAAGATTTCCTGCATGTCGATATCGAACAGCCGCTCATCAGAGTAAAACGGCTGCGGCAGCGAATAGGTGCGTTCGCGCTCTTGCAGCATGTGCGCGGTGGCCTTGCGTGCGGGTTCCAGCGGATCGCCCAAGCTTAAGGTTGCGGTGACGTCCATCGTGTATGTCCTCATGGCCATTCTGTGTGGCCGGCGAATAGTGGCTGATCAGGTTTGCAGCAAGGCGTAAAGAACGCGTCTTTGTTGGGAGCGAGTGTGGGCCCGGCGTGGGGGCGAACCTTATCCATGGGCGACATGGCCCAATCTGATCCCGACGCGCAAGCCCCTGTCGTTGGGGGCTGGTCGCGGTAAGTATGTGAATGTCGCAGATAGGTAAATGGGCGATTCGCGCGTTACGCAGAATCGCCACCATAAGGCCGAGCCTCGGCGGTGGAGAACAACATGTCCAATAATTTCCTGAACCCGGTAACCACCCAGACCTGGGCCAATGGTCGGCACATCGTCCGTTGCGTCAAAGTCATCCAGGAAACCTGGGACGTGCGCACCTTCTGTTTCATGGCCGACCAGCCGATCCTGTTCTTTTTCAAGCCGGGGCAATTCGTCACCCTGGAGCTGGAGATCGAAGGCCAGCCGATCATGCGCTCGTACACCATTTCCAGTTCGCCGTCGGTGCCGTACAGCTTCTCGGTGACCATCAAGCGCGTGCCGGGCGGCCGCGTTTCCAACTGGTTGCACGATACGCTGCATGAAGGCCAGGAACTGGCGGTGCACGGTCCGGTCGGGCTGTTCAATGCGATCGACTTCCCGAGCCCCAAAGTGCTGTACCTGAGCGGCGGCGTCGGCATCACGCCGGTGATGTCCATGGCGCGCTGGTTCTACGACACCAACGCCAATGTCGACATGACGTTCGTGCACAGCGCCCGTTCACCCAAGGACATCATCTACCACCGCGAGCTGGAACACATGGCGTCGCGGATCGACAACTTCAGCCTGCACCTGATCTGCGAGAAGCATGGTCTTGGGGAGCCCTGGGCCGGCTACCGTGGCTACCTGAACCACAAGATGCTGGAACTGATGGTGCCGGACTTCCTTGAGCGTGAAGTGTTCTGCTGCGGCCCGACGCCGTACATGAGCGCGGTGAAGCGCCTGCTGGAAGCCGCCGGTTTCGACATGACGCGCTATCACGAAGAGTCCTTTGGCGCGACGCCAGCGGAAGCGCGGGCCGACGCAGTGGAGCAGGCCGAACAAGCGGCGGATGCGCCGGAAGTCGACCTGGCGGACCTGCACCAGGTGGAATTCATCGCATCGGGCAAAAGCATTCGGGTGGCCCCCGGCGAGACTGTCCACGCGGCAGCTGCCAAGCTGGGTCTGTTGATCCCCAAAGCCTGCGGCATGGGTATCTGCGGCACGTGCAAGGTGATGAAGCTGGGCGGGGAGGTCGAGATGGAGCACAACGGCGGGATTACTGAAGAGGATGAAGCCGAGGGTTATATCCTGTCGTGCTGCAGTGTGCCGAAGGGCGATGTGCGTATCGAGTTCTGACAGCCGATCGTTCCCACGCTCCGCGTGGTAACGCCTCCCGGAACGCTCCGCGTCCCGCTTGAGTGGCGGTGACGCAGAGCGTCACGGGCTGCATACCCACGCAGAGCGTGGGCACGATCAGAGTGAGGGGTTGCTGGGTGGTTGATCGTTCCCACGCTCCGCGTGGTAACGCCTCCTGGGACGCTCTGCGTCCCGCTTGAGTGGTGGTGATGCAGAGCGTCACGGGCTGCATGCCCACGCAGAGCGTGGGCACGATCAGTGTAAGGGGGTTACTGGGCGGTTGATCGTTCCCACGCTCCGCGTGGTAACGCCTCCTGGGACGCTCCGCGTCCCGCTTGAGTGGCGGTGACGCAGAGCGTCACGGGCTGCGTGCCCACGCAGAGCGTGGGCACGATCAGTGTGAGGAGGTTACTGGGCGGTTGATCGTTCCCACGCTCCGCGTGGTAACGCCTCCCGGGACGCTCCGCGTCCCGCTTGAGTGGTGGTGACGCAGAGCGTCACGGGCTGCATACCCACGCAGAGCGTGGGCACGATCGGTGTGAGGGGTTGTTGGGTGGTTGATCGTTCCCACGCTCCGCGTGGTAACGCCTCCTGGGACGCTCCGCGTCCCGCTTGAGTGGCGGTGACGCAGAGCGTCACGGGCTGCATACCCACGCAGAGCGTGGGCACGATCAGAGTGAGGGGTTGCTGGGTGGTTGATCGTTCCCCACGCTCCGCGTGGTAACGCCTCCCGGGACGCTCCGCGTCCCGCTTGAGTATTGATCTTCAGGACCAGTGTTGTATCTCGATCAATCCTTCCATACCGGCATAATTGCGAGCACTTGAGTACCGCCAGTGTTCTGCCAGGTCCACGTAACCCCGTTTCACAGGGTTGTGGTGGATGTAATCGAGCTTCTGGCGCATTACGGTCTCGCTGTACACCAATTCTGCATGTGAACCTTCCTGCCACAGTTGATAAACCCGATCGGACTTGTGTGCGCGTTTGCTGAAACGCAGGCGTTGTAAAACACGTTCGGCGCCTTTGTCTTGCAGATCATTGATTAGGGTGCGGGCGGTGTAGGATTTGAATTGGCTGATACATTTATCCAAGTCAGGCGCTTGAGCAATGAAGTGCAGGTGATTTTCCAGGATGACGTAGCCAAACAGACTTAAAGCGTGATGACGCTGTTGATATCGCCAGCAATCTAAAAGGCGCTCTACCAGGTAACTGCGGGTGAAGAGTGGCAGCCACTCCATGACTGTACAGGTCAGGAAATGCGGCTTTTCGGGTTCGGTGATGACGTAGCGGCTTCTACCCACGTGTTCATCCTTGACTTCGAGTGGACGCAGAGCGTCCGGGGAAGCGTTCCCACGCGGAGCGTGGGAACGATCGGAGTGAAGGGTTACTGGGCGTAGATGTGTACGACGAAGTGCTGGCCTGAGGCTGTCAGTTCATAGACTTTGTCGTAGATCCTCAGCGTCCTCGATGGCTCGCGGATGGTGTCGCCGACCTTTGCGTATTTCCTGAACTCGTCCCAGTCGATAACGGTGGTGCTGGTAGTGTTGTCGCCTTGCACCAGGCTATTGACGTTGCTTTGATATTCCATGATTGAGCTCTCCATTGGATTTGCAGCCGACTATTCGGCAGGCAATAAACCCGGAAGGTGGCAGTGATCGCTGCGTTTTCCTTGCGGGTTCCAAGAGGCTAGACAATGAAATTCGAGTGCGCTGCTGTCAGAAATATCAAAAAACAGACTCGGCAATCGGCCAGCACGCACCGTTCTGATTTCTACTTCAAGCGTTCATCACTTCCCTGATGTCGGCCGCCAATTCTCTTACACGCTCTTCTTCGGTATCCCACGCACACATGAAGCGCGCGCCGCCTTTGCCGATGAAGGTGTAGAAGCGCCAGCCCTTGGCCGTCAAGGCTGCGATAGCCGGTTCCGAGAGTTGCAGGAACACGCCGTTGGCCTGCACCGGGAACATCAGTTCCACGCCGGGAATGTCCGCCACCAGGCTGCTGAGCAATTGCGCGCAGTGGTTGGCGTGGCGAGCATGCTTGAGCCAGGCGTCGTTTTCGAGCAGGCCCACCCATGGCGCGGACAGGAAGCGCATTTTCGACGCGAGCTGGCCGGCCTGTTTGCAGCGGTAGTCGAAGTCTTCGGCCAGCTTATGGTTGAAGAACAGGATCGCTTCGCCCACCGCCATGCCGTTCTTGGTGCCGCCGAAGCACAGCACGTCCACGCCGGCCTTCCAGGTCAGGTCGGCCGGTGAGCAGCCCAGAAACGCACAGGCGTTGGAGAAGCGCGCGCCGTCCATGTGCAGGTTCAGGCCCAGCTCTTTGCAGGTGGCGCTGATGGCGCGGATTTCTTCCGGGGTGTAGACGCTGCCGACTTCGGTGGCCTGGGTGAGGGTGACCACGCGCGGTTTCGGGTAGTGAATGTCCTGGCGCTTGAGGGCGATCTCGCGGATCGACTCCGGCGTCAGCTTGCCGTTTTCGGTGCGTGCAGTGAGCAGCTTGGAACCGTTGGAGAAAAACTCCGGCGCGCCGCACTCATCGGTCTCGACGTGGGCGGTTTCCGAGCAAATCACGCTATGGTAGCTCTGGCACAGCGAGGACAGCGCCAGGGAGTTGGCGGCGGTGCCGTTGAAGGCGAAGAACACTTCACAGTCGGTTTCGAACAGATTGCGGAAACCGTCGGCGGCGCGGTGGGTCCACTCATCATCGCCATAGGCACGTTGATGGCCCTGGTTGGCTTGTTCCATGGCGGCCCAGGCTTCCGGGCAGATGCCGGAATAGTTGTCGCTGGCGAATTGTTGGCTCTTGTCAGTCATGGCCCATTCCTGTGGTCGATGTTGGTGCGCACTTTAACCAAGATTGGGAGGGCGGCGCACGCACTGTAAATGCAAAGTCGGTGGGGAATTATGCACGGTACTGACACCTTGCCTGTCGGACATGTCCGAGATGGCGCTTTGGACCTGCTCAAGTGGCTGGCGCTGCTGAGCATGGTGCTGGATCACCTGCGCTATGTGGGCCTGAGCCTCGATGGCTTGTATGTGCCCGGGCGCCTGGCGTTCCCATGGTTTTGCCTGGCGATTGCGGCGAATCTGCACCGGGCTCGAAACGCCCCGGTGACCGGTCACTGGCGCTACTTGGGCTGGTTGTTGCTGTTCAGCGTGATCAGCGAAGTGCCGTATCGGATGTTCATCGAGGATGCCGATACCTTGAACGTATTGCCGACCCTGACGCTGGGCCTGCTGGTTGCCCGAGGATGGCAGCACAAGGCGGTGGTTGATCGAGGATTGGCGCTGATCGCCGTCACGGTGGCGGCCGTGTTTTCAACCCAGTTGATGTTCGGTTTCTTTGGTGTATTGCTGCCGCTGGCGATGCTGCTGGTGTTTCGCCGGCCCTGGTATTTCAGCGTGGTGCCGGGTTTGGTCTGCGTCGCCGCCAATCAATGGCAGATTCTGCTCAATAGCGGCAGCCTGGTGGCGATGCTTGGGTTGGCGACGTGTCTGGTTGCGCCGCTGGCAGGATTGGTCTTATTGCGACACGCCAGAAACGTCTCTCCACCGGCCATGCGCCGTTGGGCCTATGCCCTCTATCCAATGCACTTCCTCCTGCTGTTACTCCTTCGCAAACTCATCGCCTAACCCATGTAGGAGCGAGCTTGCTCGCGAAAAACGTCAACGATAACGCGCGCTGCCTGATTGAGCGTGGCGCCCTCAGGGTTTTCGCGAGCAAGCTCGCACCTACAGTTTGTCGGCCCTCAGTCAGCATTTGCTCAGGCCATGTCGTAAACGCACCTTTGCGTGGCGTGCGCAGGCATTTGGCCCGCACGCGCCAGCCCTACCATCGCATCAAAGGGCCCTGCGAGGGCCTCAACAATACGAAAGGCTGGGAGAGACGCGATGTTCAGCAAACAAGACCAGATCCAGGGATATGACGACGCACTGCTGGCGGCGATGAATGCCGAGGAGCAGCGTCAGGAAGACCATATCGAGCTGATCGCGTCGGAGAACTACACCAGCAAACGTGTGATGGAAGCGCAAGGCAGCGGCCTCACCAACAAATACGCCGAAGGTTACCCGGGCAAGCGTTACTACGGTGGCTGCGAGCATGTGGACAAGGTCGAGGCCCTGGCCATCGAGCGTGCCAAGCAACTGTTCGGTGCCGATTACGCCAACGTGCAACCGCACTCCGGTTCGTCCGCCAACAGCGCGGTGTACCTGGCGCTGATCAATGCCGGCGACACGATCCTGGGCATGAGCCTGGCCCACGGCGGCCACCTGACTCACGGCGCCAAAGTGTCGTCCTCGGGCAAGCTGTACAACGCGGTGCAATACGGCATCAACACCGACACCGGCCTGATCGACTACGACGAAGTCGAGCGCCTGGCCGTGGAGCACCAGCCGAAAATGGTCGTGGCCGGTTTCTCCGCCTACTCCAAGACCCTGGATTTCCCACGCTTCCGTCAGATTGCCGACAAGGTGGGCGCGCTGTTGTTCGTCGACATGGCCCACGTCGCCGGTCTGGTTGCCGCCGGTCTGTACCCGAACCCGCTGCCCTACGCCGACGTGGTCACCACCACCACCCATAAGACCCTGCGCGGTCCGCGTGGCGGCCTGATCCTGGCTAAGGCCAACGAAGCCATCGAGAAAAAACTCAACGCTGCCGTATTCCCCGGCGCCCAGGGCGGCCCGCTGATGCATGTGATCGCCGGCAAGGCGGTGTGTTTCAAGGAAGCGCTGGAGCCCGGCTTCAAGGCGTATCAGCAGCAGGTGATCGACAATGCCCAGGCGATGGCCGAGGTGTTCATCAAACGCGGCTACGACGTGGTCTCCGGTGGCACCGATAACCATTTGTTCCTGGTCAGCCTGATCCGTCAGGGCCTCACCGGCAAAGAGGCGGACGCGGCCCTCGGTCGCGCCCACATCACCGTCAACAAGAACGCCGTGCCCAATGACCCGCAGTCGCCCTTCGTGACCTCGGGCCTGCGTATCGGCACCCCGGCGGTGACCACCCGTGGTTTCAAGGTGCCGCAATGCATCGAGCTGGCCGGCTGGATCTGCGACATCCTCGACAACCTCGGCGATGCCGATGTCGAGGCCAACGTGGCCAAGCACGTGTCTGCCCTGTGCGCTGATTTCCCGGTTTATCGCTGAGCGCGGTTTTGGAGTAATGACTATGCAACGCTACTCAGGCTTCGGCCTCTTCAAGCACTCCCTCAGCCATCACGAAAACTGGCAGAAGATGTGGCGCACGCCGACCCCGAAAAAGGTCTACGACGTGGTCATCGTCGGCGGCGGCGGGCATGGTCTGGCGACCGCCTACTACCTGGCTAAAGAGCACGGCATCACCAATGTGGCCGTGGTCGAGAAAGGTTGGCTGGGCGGCGGTAACACCGCGCGCAACACCACCATCGTGCGTTCCAACTACCTGTGGGACGAGTCGGCGCACCTGTACGAACACGCGATGAAACTCTGGGAAGGTTTGTCCCAGGACCTGAACTACAACGTGATGTTCTCCCAGCGCGGCGTGTACAACCTGTGTCACACCCTGCAGGACATCCGTGATTCCGAGCGCCGCGTCAGCGCCAACCGCCTCAACGGCGTGGACGGCGAACTGCTCAATGCCAAGCAAGTGGCCGACGAGATTCCGTACCTGGACTGCTCGAAGAACACCCGCTACCCGGTGCTCGGCGCCACTGTGCAACGTCGCGGCGGCGTGGCCCGTCACGATGCCGTGGCCTGGGGCTTTGCCCGCGCCGCCGACGCACTCGGCGTGGACTTGATCCAGCAGACCGAAGTGATCGGCTTTCGCAAGGAAAACGGCGTGTGCATCGGCGTGGAAACCAACAAGGGCTTTATCGGCGCCAAGCGCGTCGGTGTGGTGACCGCCGGTAACTCCGGGCACATGGCTTCGCTGGCCGGTTTCCGCCTGCCGATCGAATCCCATCCACTGCAAGCACTGGTATCGGAGCCGATCAAGCCGATTATCGACAGCGTGATCATGTCCAACGCCGTGCACGGTTACATCAGCCAGTCCGACAAGGGCGACCTGGTGATCGGCGCCGGTATCGACGGCTACAACGGCTACGGCCAGCGCGGCTCGTACCCGGTGATCGAACACACCATCCAGGCCATCGTCGAGATGTTCCCGGTGCTCTCACGCGTGCGCATGAACCGCCAGTGGGGCGGCATCGTCGACACCACGCCGGACGCGTGCCCGATCATCTCCAAGACCCCGGTCCCGAACATGTTCTTCAACTGCGGGTGGGGCACCGGTGGCTTCAAGGCCACGCCGGGCTCAGGCAACGTGTTTGCCGCGAGCCTGGCCAAGGGTGAAATGCACCCGCTGGCCGCACCTTTCTCCATCGACCGTTTCCACAACGGTGCGCTGATCGACGAACACGGCGCTGCGGCCGTCGCCCACTAACAGGAGAACCACCTCATGTTGCATATCTTCTGTCCTCACTGTGGCGAACTGCGCTCCGAAGAGGAATTCCACGCGTCCGGCCAAGCGCACATCCCGCGCCCGCTGGACCCGAATGCCTGCACCGACGCCGAGTGGGGCGACTACATGTTCTTTCGCGACAACCCCCGTGGCCTGCACCACGAACTGTGGATTCACGCCGCCGGTTGCCGCCAGTATTTCAACGCCACCCGCGACACTGTGACCTACGAAATTCTTGAAACCTACAAGATCGGTGAGAAGCCTCAGTTCACCGCCAAGGCCTCTGGAGAGAAGGTATGAGCCAGATCAATCGCCTGTCCAACGGTGGCCGGATCGACCGCAATAAAGTCCTGACCTTCACGTTCAACGGCCAGAGCTACAAAGGCTTTGAAGGTGACACCCTGGCCGCCGCCCTGCTGGCCAACGGCGTCGATATCATCGGCCGCAGCTTCAAATACTCGCGCCCGCGCGGCATCTTTGCCGCCGGCGCCGAAGAGCCGAACGCTGTGCTGCAGATCGGCGCCACCGAAGCCACCCAGATCCCCAACGTGCGCGCCACGCAACAGGCGCTGTACCAGGGCTTGGTCGCCACCAGCACCAACGGCTGGCCGAGCGTCAACAACGACATGATGGGCATTCTTGGCAAGGTCGGCGGCAAGCTGATGCCGCCGGGTTTCTACTACAAAACCTTCATGTACCCGCAATCGTTCTGGATGACCTACGAGAAGTACATCCGCAAGGCAGCCGGCCTTGGCCGCTCGCCGACCGAGAACGACCCGGACACCTACGACAACTTCAACCGTCATTGCGACGTACTGGTGGTCGGCGCAGGCCCTGCCGGTCTCGCCGCAGCACTGGCGGCTGCGCGCAGCGGTGCGCGGGTGATCATCGCCGATGAGCAGGAAGAGTTCGGGGGTTCGCTGCTCGATTCCCGCGAAAGCCTCGACGGCAAGCCGGCCACCGAATGGGTTGCCAGCGTCCTCGCTGAACTCAAAGCCCTGCCGGACGTGGTGCTGCTGCCCCGCGCCACCGTCAACGGCTACCACGACCATAACTTCCTGACCATTCACGAGCGCCTCACCGACCACCTTGGCGACCGCGCGCCGATTGGCGTGGTGCGCCAGCGTATCCACCGTGTGCGTGCCAAGCGTGTGGTGCTGGCCACCGGTGCGTGCGAGCGCCCGCTGGTGTACGGCAACAACGACGTGCCGGGCAACATGCTGGCCGGTGCGGTCTCTACCTACGTGCGTCGCTACGGCGTGGCACCGGGCAAGAAACTGGTGTTGTCGACCAACAACGACCACGCCTACCGCGTTGCGCTGGACTGGCTCGATGCGGGTCTGCAAGTGGTTGCGGTGGCTGATGTGCGCCACAACCCACGCGGTGCCCTGGTTGAAGAGGCTCGCGCCAAGGGCATTCGTATCCTCACCGGCAGCGCCGTGGTCGAAGCCCGTGGCACCAAGCGTGTGAGCGCTGCGCGAGTGGCTGCGATCGATGTTAAAGCCCATAAAGTCACCAGCCCCGGCGAGTGGCTGGACTGCGACCTGGTGGCCAGCTCCGGCGGCTACAGCCCGGTGGTCCACCTGGCTTCGCACCTGGGCGGCAAGCCGACCTGGCGTGAAGATATCCTCGGTTTTGTGCCGGGCGAAGCGCCGCAAAAACGCGTGTGCGTCGGTGGTATCAACGGCGTCTACGGCCTCGGTGATTCCCTGGCCGACGGTTTTGAAGGCGGCGTGCGCGCGGCCAGCGAAGCCGGTTTCGCCCCGGTTGAAGGCGTACTGCCTAAAGCCCTGAGCCGCCTTGAAGAACCGACCCTGGCGCTGTTCCAAGTGCCTCACGAAAAAGCCACTGCTCGGGCGCCGAAGCAATTCGTCGACCTGCAGAACGACGTCACCGCCGCCGCCATCGAACTGGCGACCCGCGAAGGTTTCGAGTCGGTCGAGCACGTCAAGCGCTACACCGCATTGGGCTTCGGCACCGACCAAGGCAAGCTGGGTAACGTCAACGGTTTGGCCATCGCGGCGCGTTCGCTGAACGTGACCATCCCGCAGATGGGCACCACCATGTTCCGCCCCAACTACACGCCGGTGACGTTCGGTGCGATAGCGGGCCGTCACTGTGGGCACATCTTCGAGCCGGTGCGCTACACCGCGCTGCAAGCCTGGCACGTGAAAAACGGCGCCGAATTCGAGGACGTCGGCCAGTGGAAACGCCCATGGTACTTCCCGCGTAATGGTGAAGACCTGCACGCCGCCGTGAAGCGCGAATGCCTGGCCGTGCGCGACAGCGTCGGCCTGCTGGATGCGTCCACCCTCGGCAAAATCGATATCCAGGGCCCGGACGCGCGTGAGTTCCTCAACCGCATCTACAGCAACGCCTGGACCAAGCTGGACGTGGGCAAGGCGCGCTACGGCCTGATGTGCAAGGAAGACGGCATGGTCTTCGATGACGGCGTGACTGCCTGCCTCGCCGACAACCACTTCCTGATGACCACCACCACCGGCGGCGCCGCCCGCGTACTGCAGTGGCTGGAAATCTACCAGCAGACCGAATGGCCGGACCTCAAGGTGTATTTCACCTCGGTCACCGACCATTGGGCGACCATGACCCTGTCCGGCCCCAACAGCCGCAAGCTGCTGGCGGAAGTGACTGATATCGACCTGGACAAGGACGGCTTCCCGTTCATGACCTGGAAGGAAGGCCTGGTCGGCGGCGTACCGGCGCGGGTGTTCCGTATCTCGTTTACCGGCGAGCTGTCGTATGAAGTCAACGTGCAGGCCGACTACGCCATGGGCGTGCTGGAAAAGATCGTCGAGGCCGGCAAAAAGTACAACCTGACCCCGTACGGCACCGAAACCATGCACGTCCTGCGTGCCGAGAAGGGCTTCATCATCGTCGGCCAGGACACTGACGGCTCGATGACCCCGGACGACTTGAACATGGGCTGGTGCGTGGGCCGTACCAAACCGTTCTCGTGGATCGGCTGGCGTGGGATGAACCGCGAAGATTGCGTGCGTGAAGAACGCAAGCAACTGGTGGGCTTGAAGCCGATCGATCCGAATGTGTGGCTGCCGGAAGGCGCGCAGTTGGTGTTCGATCCGAAGCAGACGATTCCGATGAAAATGGTCGGCCACGTGACTTCAAGCTATGCGCACAACTCCCTGGGTTATTCGTTTGCCATGGGCGTGGTGAAAGGTGGCTTGAAGCGCATCGGCGAGCGGGTTTTTTCGCCGCAGGCCGATGGCAGTGTGATCGAGGCGGAGATTGTGTCTTCGGTGTTCTTTGACCCCAAGGGTGATCGGCAGAACATTTGAGTCGCCTGCATCGGGGGCAAGCCCCCTCCCACATGTTGAAATGCATTCCCCTGTGGGAGGGGGCTTGCCCCCGATGAGGCCATCAGCCTCACAACAGAATTCAGAACAGGTGCTTTATGACAGCAGCCAATGTTTACCAACAACGCCCCACCACCGGCGCCAAAGCCGAGTCGTCGCTGCACCATGCCGACCTCGCCAGCCTGGTCGGCAAGGGCCGCAAGAACGCCGGCGTAACCGTGCGTGAAAAGAAACTCCTCGGCCACCTCACCATTCGTGGCGATGGCCACGATGCAGCGTTCGCCGCCGGGGTGCACAAGGCCCTTGGCATCGAGCTGCCCGGCGCCCTGAGCGTGATCTTCAAGGGTGAGACGAGCCTGCAGTGGCTCGGCCCGGATGAATGGCTGCTCATTGTCCCGAGCGGCGAAGAGTTCGCCGCCGAACAAAACCTGCGCGCGGCCCTGGCTGATTTGCATATCCAGATCGTCAACGTCAGCGGCGGCCAGCAGATCCTCGAGCTCAGCGGCCCGAATGTGCGCGATGTGCTGATGAAGTCCACCAGCTACGACGTGCACCCTGATAACTTTCCGGTGGGCAAGGCGGTGGGCACGGTGTTCGCCAAGTCACAACTGGTGATCCGGCATACCGCTGAGGACACCTGGGAACTGCTGATTCGCCGCAGCTTCTCGGATTACTGGTGGTTGTGGTTGCAGGATGCCTCGGCCGAATTTGGCCTGAGCGTTCAAGCCTGACATGGCGCTCGCGCTGTCTCACCCCTTCACTGTAGGAGCGAGCTTGCTCGCGAAAAACTCAAAGACGCCGCGTTCATTCAGCATGCACGCATCATCGTTGGCGTTCTTCGCGAGCAAGCTCGCTCCTACAGTAGATAGCGTTGTTTGAGGAGTTACCCGCTATGAGCCGCGCACCCGACACATGGATTTTGACCGCCGACTGCCCCAGCGTGCTCGGCACGGTGGACGCGGTCACCCGCTATCTGTTCGAGCAGGGCTGCTATGTCACCGAGCACCATTCGTTCGATGACCGCCTCTCGGGCCGTTTTTTTATTCGGGTGGAATTCCGTCAGCCCGATGGATTTGACGAGCAGGGTTTCCGCGATGGCCTGGCCACGCGCGGTGAAGCGTTTGGCATGATCTTCGAGCTGACGGCGCCGAACTACCGGCCAAAAGTGGTGATCATGGTCTCCAAGGCTGATCACTGCCTTAACGACTTGTTGTACCGCCAGCGCATCGGTCAGCTGTCGATGGACGTGGTCGCGGTGGTGTCCAATCACCCCGATTTGAAACCTTTGGCCGACTGGCATCAAATTCCCTACTACCATTTCCCCCTCGACCCCAACGACAAACCGTCCCAGGAGCGTCAAGTGTGGCAAGTGGTGGAAGACACCGGCGCCGAACTGGTGATCCTTGCGCGCTACATGCAAGTGCTGTCGCCGGAGCTGTGCCGCAAGCTGGACGGCAAGGCCATCAACATTCATCACTCGTTGCTGCCGGGGTTCAAGGGCGCCAAGCCGTATCACCAAGCGTACAACAAGGGCGTGAAACTGGTCGGCGCCACGGCGCATTACATCAACAACGATCTGGATGAAGGGCCGATCATCGCCCAGGGTGTGGAAGTGGTGGACCACAGCCACTATCCCGAGGATCTGATTGCCAAGGGGCGGGATATCGAAGGGCTCACGTTGGCGCGGGCGGTGGGGTATCACATTGAGCGGCGGGTGTTTTTGAATGCCAATCGGACGGTGGTGCTCTGACTGGCGCCAATCGGGGGCAAGTCGAATCGTCGCACCGCCCCTCCCACATTTGAAATGCGTTGCCCTGTGGGAGGGGGCTTGCCCCCGATGAGGCCCTCACCCACAACACAAGAAACAGCATCTGTACCCAAGCACTTAACGCGCTGCCCACTCAACGGGCAACGCAGTTCCATAAAAACAACAGCGAGGTGAAAGCATGTCTGGTAATCGTGGTGTCGTGTATCTCGGCAACGGCAAGGTCGAAGTACAGAAAATCGACTATCCCAAAATGCAGGACCCGCGCGGCAGGAAGATCGAGCATGGCGTCATCCTGCGCGTGGTTTCCACCAACATCTGCGGCTCCGACCAACACATGGTGCGCGGCCGCACCACTGCCCAGACCGGCCTGGTGCTGGGGCATGAAATCACTGGCGAAGTGATCGAGAAGGGCAGCGACGTCGAAAACCTGAAGATCGGCGACCTGGTCTCCGTCCCCTTCAACGTGGCCTGCGGTCGCTGCCGCTCCTGCAAGGAAATGCACACCGGCGTGTGCTTGAGTGTCAATCCGGCGCGCCCGGGCGGTGCCTACGGCTATGTCGACATGGGCGACTGGACGGGCGGCCAGGCCGAATATGCGCTGGTGCCTTACGCCGACTTCAACCTGTTGAAACTGCCGGACCGCGACAAGGCCATGGAGAAAATCCGTGACCTGACTTGCCTCTCCGACATCCTGCCCACCGGCTACCACGGTGCCGTCACTGCCGGCGTTGGCCCAGGCAGCACGGTCTACATCGCCGGTGCCGGCCCGGTCGGCCTGGCCGCTGCCGCGTCAGCACGTCTATTGGGCGCTGCAGTGGTGATTATCGGCGACGTCAACCCGATCCGCCTGGCTCACGCCAAGGCCCAGGGTTTCGAGATCGCCGACCTGTCCACCGACACGCCATTGCACGAACAGATTGCCGCGCTGCTCGGCGAGCCGGAAGTAGACTGCGCCGTCGATGCCGTCGGCTTTGAAGCGCGCGGCCACGGCCATGACGGCGTCAAGGCCGAAGCCCCGGCCACCGTGCTCAACTCGCTGATGGGCGTGGTGCGCGTGGCGGGCAAGATCGGTATCCCCGGCCTCTACGTCACTGAAGATCCAGGTGCCGTCGATGCCGCCGCAAAAATGGGCAGCCTGAGCATTCGCTTTGGTTTGGGCTGGGCCAAATCCCACAGCTTCCATACCGGGCAGACGCCGGTGATGAAGTACAACCGCCAACTGATGCAGGCGATCATGTGGGACCGTATCAACATCGCCGAGATCGTCGGCGTGCAGGTCATCAGCCTGGATGACGCGCCACGCGGTTATGGCGAGTTCGATGCGGGTGTGCCGAAGAAGTTTGTGATCGATCCGCATAAGCTGTTCAGTGCGGCGTAAAGCGTTCGGCAATTAAAAAGGGCGACCCATGGGTCGCCCTTTTCATTGTGGGAGGGGCTTGCTCCCGATGGCAGTGTGTCAGTCAATCGATGTACGACTGATCCACCGCTATCGGGGGCAAGCCCCTCCCACATGGGTGTTGTGGTGCTTGGGGATCAGCGTGTGGCCAGTGCGCCCTGGTAGACGGTCGGGCCTGTGGGTTGTTTGCTGATGGAACCACCCTTGGTCTCCGAACTCACCATCAACTCCACCGGCTTGCTGATGGTTTCCTGCTGGCGCGGGTTCAGGCCGATGATGCCCTTGCCGTCCTCCGGCAACAGGCCCAGGGACACAGGCGTGCCATCTTTGGGAATTGCCCACAGCTCCAGGCTCTGGTCCGGTGCAGGTGCCGTGGCGGCAATCGGCTGCACTTCCAGGTAATCCTTGTGGGCCATGATTTGTGCGGCCGGCTGCTGGGTGGTGGTTACCAGGGTCGCCGCGGACTTGACGCTGTCCTGGGTGTAGAGCGCGCCACCAATACCGGCAACAACCACCGCGCAGGCGCCAATGAACAGGCGAGGGCGGCTCCAGAATGCAGGCTTGTGCTCAATCGCTTCGGGGTGGATCGCAGTCATAAGTCTCTTCCTGACAAATTTTGTAGTCAGTTCATGGACCCGCTTATCCCCAATGGGTTCCGGAACATCCGTCGGTATACCCAGTCCAAAGCGTGCTTTGCACCTATCTCCTGAGGTTGTCTTGATGAAGATTTCACGCGGTTTTGCCCTTTCCTGCCTGTTGAGCGTGGCCGCCGGCCCGGTCTTCGCCGCAGGTTTCAGCCTTGGCGATGCAGCCAACGCCATTTCCGGCATGCAGGGTGGCAACAACAAAGCTGCCGCCGCCGCGCCGACATCGGAAACGGCCGCCCTGCTGACGGCCCTGACCTCGCAACTCAATATCACCCCCGAGCAAGCGGTCGGCGGCACCGGCGCCATGCTCGGCCTGGCCAAGAACAAACTGAGCGGCAACGACTTTTCGCAGCTGGGCAGCAGCGTACCGGGCCTCGATCAACTGTCGGGTAACAATGCATTGGGCAGCCTCGGCGCCTTGAGCGGGATGCTCGGCCAGAACGGCGGCAGCAAGACCAGTGGCCTGGACGGCCTGCTGGGTAACGTGAAAAATACCAATGACTTGAACACCGCGTTCAGCGCCCTGGGCATGGACAGCGGCATGATCGGCCAGTTTGCCCCGGTGATCCTGCAATACCTGGGCGGTCAAGGCGCCAACAGCTCATTGCTGAGCAAGCTGGCCCAGGCCTGGGGCACCGGCAGCTAAGGCTACTCCGCGCGCAATTGTTCGATGCGCGCATCCTTCTCCTTCCAGAGCTGGTTGACCCAGTTCTGGACGGTCTGGCGAAACGCCGGATCGTTCTCGTAATCCCCCTGCCACAACGCCGGGTCCAGGTCACGGGTGCGGATATCCACGATCACCTTCGGCACCGCGCCGCTGATCAAATCCCAGAACCCTGGAATCCTGGGTTGCGGGTAGACCACGGTCACGTCGAGGATGGCGTCCAGTTGCTCACCCATTGCCGCCAGCACAAACGCGACGCCGCCGGCCTTGGGCTTGAGCAGCCGGCTGAACGGTGAATCCTGCTGTGCGCGTTTGGCCTCGCTGAACCGCGTGCCCTCCAGGTAATTGACCACGGTCACCGGCTGGCGCTTGAACAGCTCGCAGGCCTCTTTGGTGATTTTCAGGTCCTGCCCGGCCAGCTCCGGGTGTTTGGCCAGGAACGCCTTGGTGTAGCGTTTCATGAACGGGTAATCCAGCGCCCACCAGGCCAGGCCGAGGAAGGGCACCCAGATCAGCTCTTTTTTCAGGAAGAATTTGAAGAACGGCGTACGCCGGTTCAGCGCCTGGATCAATGCCGGAATATCCACCCAGGACTGGTGGTTGCTGATGACCAGGTAGGAGGTGTCACCCCGCAGGCTCTCACCGCCGCGAATATCCCATTGGGTTGGAATGCACACGGCGAAGATCAGCTTGTCGATCTCGGCCCAGGTCTCGGCGATCCACATCACTGCCCGGGACGCATAGTCACGCGAGCGGCCCGGCGCCACCAGCTTGAGCAGAGCGAACACCATCAAGGGGCCGATCAGGATCAGCGTGTTGAGCAACAGCAGCAGTGTGACCAGACAGCCGGTGAGCAGGCGGCGCATAAATAACTCTTGGAATCTTGTGGGCTTGCCATCATAAGCAAGGTGAGTCTAGAGGCCAAATCGCAAATGGCCGGACGAATGTTTCACAATGTGCCGGTTATGCTCGGTCATCCAACTAAGTGCTGTGTGCGCGGTCTAGAATTCGCCCACTTCTTTCGAGGAAATCATGCCGTGAAATTGCTCCTTGCCGCGTTTGCCCTAGCTATTCCCGTTCTGGCTGCTGCGCCTGCCATGGCCGCCGAACCGACCCTCTACGGTCGCTACGAATACATCCAGTTGCCGGAAATCGGCCAGACCTTCAAGGCCAAGATGGACACCGGCGCGCTGACCGCCTCGCTGTCGGCCCGTGACATCGAAACCTTCACCCGTGATGGCGACGATTGGGTGCGCTTCCGCCTCGGCGGCAGCGATGCGGGTAACAAGGTCTACGAACACAAGGTGTCACGCATCAGCAAGATCAAGAGCCGCGCCGACGAAGATGACGACAAGGACGAAGCCAGCGTGGCCAAGCGCCCGGTGATCGACCTGGAAATGTGCCTGGGCGACGTCAAGCGTACCGTGGAGGTCAACCTTACCGACCGCAGCAGCTTCAACTATCCGCTGCTGATCGGCGCCAAGGCCCTGCGTGAATTCGGTGCGGCGGTGAACCCGGCGCGTCGCTACACCGCCGACAAACCGGACTGCTGACGGACCCACATGGGTGATATCAGGCGGGCGGTTGGGTCTGCTGCATCGAAGGCCGCTGGCTGACCTCGGCGTACCAGGCGCTCAGCTTGGGGTTGTCTGCGCGCCAGTGCAGGTCCGGGTGGCGGAAGTCGAGGTAGCCCAGCGCGCAGGCCACGCTGATGGCGGCGATGTCGAAGTGGCTGGCCAGTTCGGCGATGGCGCTCTGCTCCAGCTCGGCCAGTGCACGCCGCATCTTGTTGCGCTGCTCGTCCAGCCACGGCTCCCAATGCTTCTCGACCGGGCGCATGGCGGTTTCGTAGCGTACCAGCACGGCGGCGTCCATGATCCCGTCGGCCATCGAGGCCAGGGTCAGGCGGCGCCAGCGGGCCGAGCCGTCGCGGGGGATCAGCGGGTTGCCGACGTGCTGGTGGTCGAAGTAATCGAGGATCACCCGGCTGTCGTGCAGCACCGAACCGTCGGCCAGGCGCAGGGCCGGGATCTTGCCGACCGGGTTGCCTTGCACCACCTCGGCGTCCGGGTTGACGGGGGTGGGCAGGCAGGCGTGCAGGGCGACACGGTCCTGCTGACCGGTCTCGATCAACAACACGCGGACTTTGCGTACAAAGGGTGAAGCGGGGTTGTGGAACAAGGTCATGCTGGGGGCGGACATGTGCATTCCTCGAAATAGGCTGGGGTTAGCCTAGAGGGTTGCGGGGTGGCTGGCGAGGGGGATTTTTACTGAAGCTAAGGGCCTCATCGGGGCATAGGCATCTATACAACTCTGTAGCGCCCAACCGTAACCACGATGCGAAGCGAGTCGCTCTTGATCTTGATCTCAGGCGCCCCATTAAACCACGCTGGCCGAACGCAGGCTTGAATCCGTGGGTAACCCGGCAGGACGCCGGGTTAGCCGCACTGGGCCATGGATGGCCCATTGCGGC
>NZ_CVTX01000169.1:80519-104076 GCF_900005715.1 Pseudomonas sp. 34 E 7 | reverse complement strand
ACTTTTGCGCTTTTCAAAAGTGAGCCGCCGTCAGGGCGGAACCCTAAGTGGCCGTTACCGCAGAAACGGATATGTACTCGATCTGATCCAACATTTTGGTCGGCCCAGAGGCCGTCATCGGGGGCAAGCCCCCTCCCACATTTGGACCTCGGAGCGTCAGGTAGATACGCGTTAGCTCCCTCGCCACAGGTGCGGTGTCTCACCAAAATTGTGTAGATACCTATGCTCATCGGGGACAAGCCCCCTCCCACACTTAAATGTGTGAATACAGTCAAAATGTGGGAGGGGGCTTGCCCCCGATGAGGCCATCAGCCACGCCGCCTGACCAACCCCCAGGCCCCAATGCCAGCCGGTATACCCAACCCCACCCAACTCAAAGAATCCCACCACCCATCCCCCAGCAACGCCGCAAACAACCCGGCGGCGCTGAGCAGGCCGATCCCCAGCGGGATGCCGAACACCTTCCAGAAATTCGACTGCCTCGGCTTCATGCCTTGCCCGCCTTGCGTCGCACGATCCATAAGTAAATGCCGCTGACCAGCACCACGATGGTCAGCACATCCAGCAGCGCCCAGAGGATTTTCATCGGCATGCCGCCGTAGTCTCCGAAGTGCAGCGGCTGGGACATGCCCATGGCGTCCATGTACCACGGCCGTTGGGCGATGGCGGTGACGGCCAGGGTGCTGGCGTCGATCAATACCGGTGTGAGCAGATGGGAGGTGAGGTGGGTACTGCCTTTCATGAACACGGCGTAGTGATGCTCGCTGGAGAAGCGCGTACCGGGGAAGGCGATAAAGTCCGGTTGCATGCCGGGCGCAGCCTTGGCGGCGATGCTCAGCAAATCGCTGGCCGGCGCGCGTTGGGTCAGCGGCGGGGCGTCTTTGTAGGGTTCGATCAGGGCGCTGAGACTGTCCTGGCGCCAGGCGGCGATGATCAGGTCGGCACAGGCGCTGATCACACCGGTCACACCCACCACCAGCGCCCAGGTCAGGGTGACCACGCCGATCAGGTTGTGCAGGTCGAGCCAGCGCAGGCGCGTGGATTTGTCCTGGCGCACGGTGGCGAACTTCAAGCGGCGCATGAACGGCAGGTACAGCACCGTCCCCGAGACAAGCGCCAGCACGAACAGCAAACCCATGAACGCCAGCAACAGCTTGCCGGGCAGCCCGGCGAACATGTCCACATGCAGGCGCAACAGGAACAGGGTGAGCCCGCCATTGGCTGACGGCATCTCCACCGTTTCGCCGGTGCGCGCATCGAGCATGAAGGTATGCGACGCATTCGGCTCGGTACCGGCCGTGGCGGCCATGATCGCGATGACACCATTTTTGTCATCCTCGTCCCAGGCCAGGTACTGCATGGCCTCGCCGGGGCGATGGGCCTGCGCTTTGGCCACCAGCTGCTCCAGGTTGAGCTGCGGCGTATCGGCGGGCATCTGCTTGAGCTCGGGTTCGTTGCCCAGCAGGTGATCGATCTCGTGATGGAACACCAGCGGCAGACCGGTGAGGGCGAGCAGCAGCAAGAATACGGTGCAGATCAGGCTGGTCCAGGTGTGGATGAAGGACCAGCGGCGGATGGTTTTGCTTTTCATTTTCTCGCCTTCAGACACACCAAAGCCGCCCTGGTGGACGGCCTGGTTGTTAACTCAGCCGATTACCACTGGTAGGTGGCGCTGGCGACAACGCTGCGTTGGTCGCCGAAGTAGCAGTAGGAACCGTCACAGGTGGAAATGTAGTCCTTGTTGAACAGGTTGGTCGCGTTCACTTTCACCGACGCGCCCTTGAGGCTGTTGTCCAGGCGGCCGAGGTCGTAGTGCACGGCACCGTCAAATACCGTGTAGGCGTTGGCTTTGCCGGACCAGGTGTTGGCCTGGTCGCCGTAGGTATTGCCGGTGTAGCGGGCGCCAAAGCCGATGCCGAAACCGTCGAGGGCGCCGGTATGCCAGGTGTAGTCAGTCCACAGGGAGGCTTGCTGGTTAGGCATCAATTGCAGGCGGTTGCCTTTGAAGTCGCCTTTTTGCACTTCGGATTTGGCCAGGGTATACGCCGCGATCACCTTGAGGTTTTCGGTGACGTCAGAGATGGCTTCCAGCTCCAGGCCCTTGACCTTCACTTCGCCGGTCTGGTCGGTGAGTGACACGCCACCGGACTGGAAGCTGGTGACCAGCACGTTTTTCTGGGTGAGGTCATACACCGCCGCGCTCAGCAGGGTGTTCGAACCGGGTGGCTGGTACTTGATCCCCAGTTCCCACTGCTTGCCCTCCGTGGGTTTATACGACTCGGTGGGGGAGACGCTGGCGTTGCTCGCCGGTTGGAACGATTCGGCGTATGAGATATAGGGTACGAAGCCTGAGTCGAACACATAACTCAGCGCCGCGTTGCCACTGAAGTTCTTGCTGCGGTCGGTGTTGGTCGCATCGTTTTTGTTGAAGTACGTGGTGCCCTGGTGCACCCAGTCTTCACGACCGCCCAGGGTCAGGCGCCAGTTGTCCAGGGCCATCTGGTCCTGCACGTAGAGGCCGGTCTGGATGGTTTTCTGGTTGTAGTCATAGAACGCGGTGGAACGCGCCGGCCGCACGACCGGCTGGGTATTGACCGGGTTGAAGATGTTGATCGTTCCGGCGAGGCCGAAAATCGAGGTGTAGGAAGTGTCGGTGCGCTGATGGTCCAGGCCCAGCAGCAGGGTATGGGTGATATCGCCCGTGGCGAAATCCGCCTGGAAGTTGTTATCCACCGCGAACTGGCCAATGTCCTCGTCCACGTTGGTCGACGAGCGGCTGATATTGCCGGCCGCGTCCGCTGGCGAGAAGGCGAACGAGCCCACGGTCAGTTGCTGGAAAGCCAGTTCCGACTTGGTGTAGCGCAGGTTCTGCCTGAACTGCCAGGTGTCGTTGAAACGGTGTTCGAAGGCATAGCCCAGTGCGTAGTAAGTGCGGTCGTAATACTCGTAATCCGGATCGCCGAGGTTCTTGTGGTGCGAGATGTCCCCCAGGGGCGATTTGATCTTGGTGCCCTGGATCGGCAGGAACTGGCTGGTGGTGCCGGTATCGTCACGGGTGAACTGCGACAGGAACGTCAGCTTGGTATCGGTATCGATATTCCAGGTCAGGCTTGGCGCGATGTTGTAGCGCTTGTTGTCGATGTGATCGACCTGGGTGCCGGCATCGCGCACCACGCCGCTGAGGCCGTACAGGAACTGGCCTTCGTCATCGATCTTGCCGGTGCTGGCAAAGTTGATCTGACGATAGTTGTCGCTGCCGTATTGCACCTGGATGGCGCTGCTCTGTTCGGCGCTGGGGCGGCGACTGACCATGTCCAGCAGGCCGCCCGGCGGGGTCTGGCCGTAAACCGAGGAGGCTGGGCCGCGCAGCAGGGCGAGGCGATCGAGGTTCCAGGTTTCGGCTTTCGGGTTGGCGTACACACCACGGGGCAGCGGCAGGCCGTCGAGGAATTGGGTGGGTTCGAAGCCACGCACGCGCATCCAGTCGTAGCGGGTGTCGCTGCCGTAGCTGGCGGACACGATGCCGGGCATGTATTTGACTGCGTCGTCGAGGTTCTGCACGTTGCGATCCTGCATTTGCTCGCGGGTCGCCACCGAGATCGAGCGCGGCGCCTCGACCAGGGCCGTGTCGGTCTTGGTGCCGGCGGCAGTGCGCTTGGCCAGGTAGCCCTCCACCGGCCCCCAGGCGCTCTCGTAATTACCTTGCCCAATAATGCTGGTCTGCGGCAATGCCACCACGCCGTCCGCAATCGCCACCAGGGTAAAGGTCCCGGCGCTGCTTTGCTCCAGCTGCAGCCCAGTGCCGCGCAAGGCTTCGCGCAATGCGCCCTGGGCATCGAATTGGCCCTTGACCGGTGCCGAGGTCTTGCCGGCGGCGAGCGTCGGGTTGAGGGTGAGCGCGAGACCGGCCTGGCTGGCAATCTGGTTCAGGGTGGCGGCCAGTGGGGCGGCCGGCAGGTTGTAGGCGCGCACGCTGGCGGACTGTTCGGCGGCGATCAGCGTGGGGCTGATCAGCGGGGCACCGAGGGCAATGGCCACAGCTAACAGGCTGGGGCGCAACAGAGTGTCTAGCGTGCGGGACATGGGTGGCTCCTGAATGGAAATATTTCTCAATTGCCTAGGTGCCGGACGAGAATCGGAAAGTGATAGGGCGGGGTGGAAATATTTTTTCGGTGGTGTTTTTGAGGGCCTTATCGGGGGCAAGCCCTCCCACACTTTGATTTGTGAACACAGTCAAATGTGGGAGGGGGCTTGCCCCCGATGGCGATCTTCAGATGCCGCAGAACCTAAGGCCTACCCTTGACGGTCACCCACCACGGCGTGTGCTGCTCGATCCGCACCGGCAGGGTCGGCAACAGCGCATTGAGCGCCAGGGTGGTGTCGTGCAGCGGGAAGCTGCCGGTGATGCGCAGGTCGGCCACGTTGTCGTCCACCGCCAGATGGCCGCTGCGATAACGGCCGAGTTCGGCCACCACATCGCCCAGGCGGGCGTTATCGACCACCAGCATGCCGCGGGTCCAGGCGTCGCTGGCCGGTGGGACGGCAAGCAGCGCGCCAAGGCCGTCGCTGCGCATCAGCACTTGCTGGCCGGCCTTGAAAATCCGTTCCTGAGGCAGTGCTTCAGGCTGGGCGGCCACCGCCGATTGCAGCACGCTCAGGCGCGTGGCGTGGTCTTCGCGCCTCACGATGAACCGCGTACCCAGCGCCCGCAGGTTGCCGTCGCGGGTCTGTACAGAGAATGGACGTGCATCGTCATGGCCGGTCTCGACCAGGATTTCGCCCTCCTGCAACACAATCACGCGGCGTTTATCGTCGAAGCGCACGTCGATGGCCGTGTGGGTATTGAGACTGATCCGGGTGCCGTCAGCCAGCTCAAGGGTGCGCTGCTCACCGGTGGCGGTGCGTTGATCGGCCAGCCAATAGTGGATGGGCACATAGCGCTCACCGGCAAACAATCCCAGCCCGCACACCAGCACAATGCTCGCCAGGCCACGGCCCAGTTTGCGCATGCGCTGGCGCGCACTGTCGTGGGAGTGCAACAGCGCGGCCCGCGCGGGGCCGGACGCTGCGCTGAAACGCTGGTCGAGCATGCCCAGCTGGCGCCAGGCGCGGGCGTGTTCTTCGTCGCTGGCCAGCCACTTGGCGAACTCTTCCTGTTCCACCACGCCGCCGTCGCCGGAATCAAGGGACAGCTGCCAGGCAATCGCGGCGTCCAGCACGCGGGCCGACACCGGCTTGCCACTGATCAGGCTCATGATGGCTCGCCATACAACGCGATGTAGCACTGGCGAATGCCCTGGGCCAGGTACTGGCGCACGCGCGGCACCGACACACCCAGGCGCTGGGCGATGTCTGCATGGCCCAGGCCGTCGAGGCGGTTATAGAGGAAGGCGGCGCGGGCTTTGCTCGACAGTTTGCCGAGCAGGCGGTCGATGGCCTTGAGGTCTTCGAGGATCAGTTGCTGTGCTTCGGGCGATGGGTGTTCGCTTTCCGGGATCAGCATCAATTCGGTGAGGTAGGCCTGTTCCAGGGCGGCGCGGCGGAAGTAGTCGAACAGCAGACCCTTGGCAATCGCTACCAGGAAGGCGCGTGGCTCGCGGGGTTCGCGCAGGCCGTCACGGCCGAGCAGGCGCATGAAGGTGTCCTGGCTCAGGTCTTCGGCGCGGCTCGGGCAGGCCACGTTGCGCCGCAGCCAGGCCAACAGCCAGCCACGATGGTCGCGATACAACGCGCCAACAAGCTCACTGTGTGGGGTCTGGGCCGACGACAAGGCATCACCGAATAAAGTTTAAACTAACGAGAATTATTCGCGATTGTGTCAGAGCGGTGATGTGGGCGCAATTGGCGTCTGTCGGGCAATGCCACTAAAACGATGGCGCCTGTTTACGCCGCCGCCATTGGCTCAAGCGTTCCTGCAGCGCCTGGGGCGTGTCGATGTGTTGCCGGCGTGCACGGCTGAACAGGATCAGCATCAGCTCCGCCGTGGCCAGTGCATCGGCGCTGGCGTGATGGCGCTCGCCCACCTGCAAGTTGAAATGGTTGATCCACTCATCCAGACCGGCCTCACGGATGTTCGCCTCGGGGCACAGCAGCGGGGCGATATCGGCCACATCGAGAAAGGGATGGACCAGGCGATAACCCAGGCTCTCCTTGAGCGCCCGGCCCAGCATGTGTTGATCGAACGGCGCATGGAAGGCCAGCAGCGGGCTGTCGCCCACGAACGCCATGAAATCGAGCAGCGCATCCACCGGGTCGCTGCCGGCCGCGATGGCGCTGGGCCCCAGGCCGTGGATCAACACGCTGGGGCTGAGTTTGCTGGCGGTGCGTTGCAGGGTGCGTTCGAACATCTGCGAGAAATCCACCGCGCCGTCCTCGATCACCACGGCGCCGATGGACAGCACCTGGTCACGGTTGAGGTGCAGGCCGCTGGTTTCCAGGTCGACCACCACCCAGCGCTGGCTGCGCAAGGGCTCATTGCCCAGTGCGGCGGGCGCGGGCAGTTGGCCCAGGCGTTGCTGCTGCGCCGCATCGAGCCGCGGTTTTTTCGCGCGCAGCCAGCTGAACAGGCTCACAGCTGATACCGCAAGGTCAGGCTGCTTTGCAGGCGCTGGGCCTGACGCAGGGATTCGCGCAGGATGCGCCGGTCCAGGTGATTGAGGCTGTCGGGATCGACGCGGTTGGAATATGGCAGGTTTTCCCGGGTCTGCATCTGATGCTGCTGCATGCGGGTTTGTTGAATGAAGTGGTAAGCCTCTTCGTACGCCGCGCCGTCCAGCCGCTCGATCACCTGCCGGGCGACCAACTGGCGCAGCCGCTCCAGCGTATTGTTGGCGTGGATGCCATGGGCCAGGGCCAACACACGCGCAGCGTCCACGAACGGCGTGAGGCCCTGTACCTTGAGATCCAGGGTGGCCTTTTCCCCGCTTTTGCGCGTCAGCACAAACTCGCGAAAGCGCCCTACGGGTGGGCGTTGGCGCAAGGCATTCTCGGCCAGCATGCGCTGGAACAGCCGGTTATCCGCCACCTGATCCAGAATGCCCTGGCGCAGTTGCTCGCAACCCTGCTCATCGCCCCACACCACGCGCAGGTCGAAATAGATGCTCGAACCCAGCAGGTTTTCCGGCGTGGCTTCGCGAATGAACGCGGCAAACCGGCGGGCCCATTCGGCCCGTGACAGGCACAACTGCGGGTTGCCGGCCATGATATTGCCCTTGCACAGGCTGAAGCCGCACAGCGCCAGGCTCTGGTTGATCTGCTGCGCCAGGGGCAGCAGGCGCTCGCGAATCTCGGCGGCTTCCACGGCGTCTCGGGCCTCGAACAGGATGCCGTTGTCCTGGTCGGTGTACAGCGTCTGTTCACGGCGGCCTTCGCTGCCAAAGCACAGCCAGCTGAAGGGCACGCCGGGGTCGCCTTTTTCCGCCAGGGTCAGCTCGATGACCCGGCACACGGTGTGATCGTTAAGCAAGGTAATGATGTGGGTGATCTGCGTAGACGACGCACCGTGGGCCAGCATGCGTTCGACCAACTGGCCGATCTCGCCGCGGATCGCCACCAGTTGTTCCACACGGGATGCGTTGCGGATGGTCCGCGCCAGGTGCACCAGGTCGACGCGCTGCAGGGAAAACAGGTCGCGCTCCGAGACCACGCCGCACAGGCGCTGGTCCTGCACCAGGCATACGTGGGCGATATGCCGCTCGGTCATGGCGATCGCCGCGTCGAACGCGCTGTGGTCCGGGCTCAGGAAGAACGGCGCCTGGGTCATATGACCGGCGATGCCTTGACTGAAATCACCGGTTCCGTCGGCCACCACCTGGCGCAGGTCACGCAGGGTGAAGATGCCCAGCGGCGCCTTGTGTTCATCGACAATCACAATGCTGCCGACCTGCTGCTCGTGCATCAGCCGCACCGCTTCGCGCAGCGCAGTGTCCGGGCTGCAGGTGACCGGGTGGCGCATGGCCAGCTCACCCAGGCGAGTGTTCAACGAGTATTGGGTGCCGAGGGTTTCCACGGCTTTTTGCTGCACCTGCTGGTTGACCTGGTCGAGCAGGCTGCTGACGCCGCGCAAGGCGAAGTCACGAAACGGGCTGGAAAGGGCGAACAGCTTGATGAACGCCATCTTGTTCAGTTGCAGGCAAAAGGTGTCTTCGCAGGCTTTGTGCTCGGTGCGGGTGGCGCGTTCACCGAGCAGGGCGGCGAGGGGGAAACACTCGCCGGTGGTGATTTCGAACGTGGGGTCTGTGGCGTCCGGCCGCTCGCCGACCACGCGGCCCTGCTTGACGATATAAAAATGCTCGACCGGCCCGCCCGACGGTTTGAGGATGCTGTCGCCGGGGCCATAGAAACGCAGTTGGCACTGCTCCACCAGAAACGCCAGGTGCGCATTTTCCATCTGGTTGAACGGCGGGAAGCGCTGCAGGAATTGCAGGGTGCCGTGGATGTTCTGCAACACGGCGGTTTTACCCGCCTGCGTGAAAGCATCAGCTTTACTCATAACAGTGACCGCAGTTTTTTTGTCGTTATCGTGCTGCATGGTCGACTGCTGCACGGCGGGTGCCCATTGGACGTAAGTCTAGGTCGGGGACCCCTGCGCAAAACTAGGGAAAAGCCTTACATGACTATCGTCCAAAACCCGTAGAACGCCCACTAGGCAAACTTTCCGACGAAGTGCACATTGTTCGCCCTTCCGCAGATGTCTGACGAGTGCTGGGAGATTGATAAGAATTGCTGAGAAACGTATGTCCGACCACGATATTTTGAGTGATGCCGAGCGCGAGGCGCTGAGCGCCGTGATGCTGGAGCCTGATTTACCGCCACAACGCGTGTTGATCGTGGACGACGACAAGGATGCGCGTGAACTGTTGGCGGAAATCCTCGGGCTGGACGGTATTCGCTGCATGACGGCTGACAACGGGGAGAGCGCGTGGGCGTTGTTGAAGTCGCACAGTTCCATTGGGTTGCTGATCACCGATTTGCGCATGGCGCCGAGCGACGGCTTGGAGTTGATCCGCCAGGTGCGCGAATCGCCCCGTGCGGCGTTGCCGATCATCATCATATCGGGGGACGCCGAAGCGCCGGATGTGATTGATGCGATGCATTTAAGCGTGGTGGACTTTCTGCTCAAGCCGATTGATAGCGAGAAGTTGGCGAAGCTGGTGAAGCGGGAGTTGGGGATGGATTCTTGACTGATCGTTCCCACGCTCTGCGTGGGAATGCCACCCGGGACGCTCCGCGTCCTGCTTTCAGCGCAGAGCCCGGCGCCAGCTCAAAGGTGACGCGGAGCGTCACGGGATGCATTCCCACGCGGAGCGTGGGAACGATCTATCAACCGCAAATAAAAAGCCCCGATCTCACGATCAGGGCTTTTTTCATTTACAGGCCATTTTTAGCCTTGAACTCCCGACGCCTGCGGTGCAACACCGGCTCGGTATAGCCATTCGGCTGTTTAGTCCCTTCAATCACCAACTCCACCGCCGCCTGGAACGCGATGTTGCTGTCGAAATCCGGCGCCAGCGGGCGGTACAGCGCGTCTCCGGCATTCTGGCGGTCCACCACCGGCGCCATGCGCTTGAGGCTTTCCATGACCTGGGCTTCATTGACGATGCCGTGGCGCAACCAGTTGGCAATGTGCTGGCTGGAGATGCGCAGGGTGGCGCGGTCTTCCATCAGGCCCACATCGTTGATGTCCGGCACCTTTGAACAACCGACGCCCTGGTCGATCCAGCGCACCACATAGCCAAGAATGCCCTGGGCATTGTTGTCCAGTTCGTTGCGGATCTCTTCTTCGGACCACTCGGTATTTTGCGCCAGAGGAATCGTCAGGATGTCATCCACCGAGGCGCGTTCACGCTTGGCCAACTCGGCCTGGCGGGCGAACACGTCGACCTTGTGGTAGTGCAATGCATGCAGTACAGCCGCCGTTGGCGACGGTACCCAGGCCGTGTTGGCGCCGGCCAGTGGGTGGGCGATTTTCTGTTCGAGCATCGCGGCCATCAGGTCGGGCATTGCCCACATGCCTTTACCGATCTGTGCACGCCCTTGCAGGCCGGTGCTCAAGCCGATATCGACGTTCCAGTTTTCGTAGGCGCCGATCCACTTCTCGGCTTTCATGGCGGCCTTGCGCACCATGGCGCCGGCTTCCATGGAGGTGTGGATTTCGTCGCCGGTGCGGTCGAGGAAGCCGGTGTTGATAAACACCACACGTTCGCTGGCCGCCTTGATGCAGGCCTTGAGGTTGACCGTGGTGCGGCGCTCCTCGTCCATGATCCCGACTTTCAACGTGTTACGCGTAAGGTTCAGCACGTCTTCGATACGGCCGAACAGCTCGTTGGTGAACGCCGCTTCTTCGGGGCCATGCATCTTCGGTTTGACGATGTACACGGAGCCGGTGCGGCTGTTCTTGCGCGAGCTGTTGCCGTTGAGGCTGTGGATCGCCGCCAGGCTGGTGAGCAGGCCGTCGAGGATGCCTTCCGGCACTTCGTTGCCGTCTTTATCGAGGATCGCGTCGATGGTCATCAAGTGGCCAACGTTGCGCACGAACAACAGTGAGCGGCCGTGCAGGGTGACGTCGTTGCCATCCACGCCGGTGTAGACGCGGTCAGGGTTCATGGTGCGGGTGAAGGTCTTGCCGCCCTTGGCCACTTCTTCGGCCAGGTCGCCCTTCATCAGGCCGAGCCAGTTGCGGTAGATCACCACTTTGTCGTCGGCATCCACGGCGGCGACGGAGTCTTCGCAGTCCATGATGGTGGTCAGCGCAGCTTCCACCAGCACGTCTTTGACGCCGGCGGCGTCGGTTTGGCCGACCGGGGTGCCGGCGTCGATCTGCAGCTCGAAGTGCAGGCCGTTGTGCTTGAACAGGATCGCAATCGGCTCGGCCGCCGGGCCCTGGAACCCGATCAGCTGCGCGTCGTCACGCAGGCCGCTGTTACTGCCGCCCTTGAGGCTGACGATCAGCTTGCCGTCGACGATCTTGTAGCCGGTGGAGTCAACGTGACTGCCGGCGCTGAGCGGCGCGGCCTCATCGAGGAAGGCGCGGGCGAAGGCGATGACCTTGTCGCCGCGCACTTTGTTGTAGCCCTTGCCCTTCTCCGCGCCGTCGGCTTCGCTGATGGCATCGGTGCCATACAGCGCGTCATACAGCGAACCCCAACGTGCATTGGAGGCATTGAGGGCGAAGCGGGCGTTCATCACCGGCACCACCAGTTGGGGGCCGGCCATGCGTGCGATTTCGTCGTCGACGTTTTGGGTCGAGGCCTGGAAGTCTGCGGCTTCTGGCAGCAGGTATCCGATGTCTTGCAGGAAGGCTTTGTAGGCCACCGGGTCGTGGGCCTGGCCGGCATGGGTCTGGTGCCAGGTATCGATGCGCGCCTGGAAATCGTCGCGTTTGGCGAGCAGGGCTTTGTTCTTCGGCGCCAGGTCGTGAATGACCTTGTCGGCACCGGCCCAGAACTGGTCGGCAGTGATGCCGGTACCGGGAATGGCTTCGTTGTTCACGAAGTCGAACAGGACTTTGGCGACCTGCAGGCCACCGACTTGAACGTGTTCAGTCATTGCTTGCCTCACTCTGCGGAGCTTATGCGCTTTTTCAGATTTTCATTATGTAGTGCACGGTTGGGCATACTACATGATGACTTGCGGTTGTGAAAATTAGACTAAATACGTCGTTTAGCGACCCACTTTGGTCGGACGGTCACAGCGGAGAATCGGATGTTCTCAAAAAACTATTGGATTGTTCCAGATAAATATAAAAATGGTACACGATTTGTTTTCGAGCTACCGCGCGTCCACCTTGTAGGAGCGAGCTTGCTCGCGAAAAACCTGAGCGTACCGCTGATGTCAGTTTTTTCGCGTTATCGTTGATGACCTTCGCGAGCAAACTCGCTCCTACAGGAATCGCACCCGAGGTATTTCGCCATGGATCATCTTGTACTCACAATTATTGCCGCCGACAAACCCGGCCTGGTTGAACGCATCGCGCACACCATCGCCGCCCAGGGTGGCAACTGGCTGGAAAGCCGAATGGCCCATATGGCCGGGCAGTTTGCCGGGATTCTGCGCGTCAGCGTTCCTGCAGAGAACCGTCAGGAACTGGTGGGGGCGCTGGAGGATTTATCCACCCACGGCATTCGCGTGCTGGTAGGCGAGGGCAGTTCCGGCCAGGCATCGGCTTGCAAATCGATTGTGATGACCCTGGTGGGCAATGATCGCGCCGGCATCGTGCGGGAGATCACTGCACTGTTGAGCAAGCAGGGCGTCAACCTGGAGCGCTTGAGCACCGACGTGCGCCCGGCCCCGATGAGCGGCGATCCGCTGTTCAACGCCGAGGCCTTGTTGCAAGTGCCGTCAAGCCTGTCCCTGGAGGCGTTGCAGGCGTCCCTGGAAACCCTGGCAGACGATCTGATGGTGGAATTGCGCAACGATGAATGAGCACCCATGAGGTTATGCATGGAAATCTTGCATGGACCTGTGGATAACCTTTGGGTCAATGTCTGCAAGCCAGGCCGGCTAAGGCTTGCAGAGCTTTGAGCGTTTTTTGATCAGCGTTTGCGCACGCTCAGCCAGATATCCACGCTGTACACCACCAGGCCCGCCCAGATAAAGGCAAAGGCGGTCAGCGTGCTGGGCGCCAGGTGTTCGCCGAACAGCAGCACGGCTTCCAGCAACACCAGGGTGGGCGCTACATACTGCAAAAAGCCCAGTGCGGTGTAAGGCAGATGCCGCGCGGCGGCGTTGAAACAGACCAGCGGGATCAGCGTCACGGGGCCTGCGGCCACCAGCCACCAGGCCTCGGAGGTGCTCCAGAATTCCAGCTGTGCGCTGTGGGCCGTCGGGTTGAACAGCAACCAGGCGATGGCAATCGGCACCAGCATCCAGGTTTCCACCACCAGCCCCGGCAGGGCTTTGACCGGCGCCTGTTTACGGATCAGCCCGTAGAAGCCAAAGGTCAGCGCCAGTACCAGCGATACCCACGGCAAACTGCCCACTTGCCACACCTGTTGCGCCACACCGACCGCCGCCAGGACCACGGCCACCCATTGCAGGCGGCGCAGGCGTTCGCCGAGCAGCAGCATCCCCAGCAGTACGTTGACCAGCGGGTTGATGTAGTAACCCAGGCTCGCTTCCAGCATGCGCCCGGTGTTGACCGACCATACATACGTCAGCCAGTTGGCCGCGATCAATGAACCGCTGAGGGCCAGGATCGCCAGGCGCCTGGGGTTGTCGCGCAGTTCGCGAAACCAGCCCGGGTGTTTCCACACCATCAGCAGCAAGCCACCGAACAGTGCCGACCACAGCACGCGATGCACGATGATCTCAGCGGCGGGGACACTGGCAATGGCTTTGAAATAGAGCGGGAACAGGCCCCAGGTGATATAGGCGCTTAGGCCCAGGATGTACCCCTTGCGGGGGTTTGCGGCGTGCATTGCAGAATCCTTGCTTAGGCAGCTAACAAAGCGCAATTGTAAGGATATTTGTCAGGCAATGGGGACCTGCTTTTTGTAGGAGCGAGCTTGCTCGCGAAGATCGTCAACGATAACGCGGGAGGCCTGTTGCCCAATGGCGCTCTCGGGTTTTTCGCGAGCAAGCTCGCTCCTACAGGAGAGCGTCGCGTTGCTCAGAACAGTTTCAAGGGTTCTTCATTGAGGGCCGACAGCTGCTCACGCAACGCCAGCACCTGGTCACCCCAATAGCGCTCGCTGCCAAACCACGGGAAGCTGTGGGGAAAGGCCGGGTCGTCCCAGCGCCGCGCCAGCCAGGCGCTGTAGTGCATCAGGCGCAGGGCGCGCAAGGGTTCGATCAGGGCCAGTTCACGGGGGTCGAAGTCGTGGAACTCCTGGTAGCCGTCCATCAATTCCGACAGTTGACCCAGGCATTCCTGGCGGTCGCCGGCGAGCATCATCCACAGGTCCTGTACCGCAGGGCCCATGCGACAGTCATCCAGGTCGACGATGTGGAACATCTCGTCGCGGCACATCATGTTGCCGGGGTGGCAGTCGCCGTGCATGCGGATGTTCTTGTGCGGGGTGGCCTTGTAGACCTCTTCCACACGTTTGAGCAGGTCGCGCGCCACGGACTCGTAGGCCGGCAACAGGCTTTTGGGAATGAAGTTGCCTTCGAGCAGGGTGGTCAGGGAATCGTGACCGAAGTTCTTCACGCCCAGGGCTTCGCGGTGTTCGAACGGGCGGGTGGACCCCACCGCGTGCAAGCGACCGAGCAGTTGCCCGAGGCGGTACAGCTGGTCGAGGTTGCCCGGCTCCGGCGCGCGGCCGCCACGGCGTGGAAACAGGGTGAAGCGGAAACCCTGGTGCTCGAACAGGCTTGCGCCGTTATGGATCAGCGGGGCGACCACCGGCACGTCGCACTCAGCCAGTTCGAAGGTGAAGCGGTGTTCTTCCAGGATCGCTTCGTTGGTCCAGCGCTGGGGCCGATAGAACTTGGCGATCAGCGGTTCGGAATCTTCGATGCCCACCTGATACACGCGGTTTTCGTAGCTGTTGAGCGCCAAAATGCGCGCATCGCTGAGAAAACCGATGCTTTCGACGGCGTCGAGGACCAGGTCGGGAGTGAGTGTTTCAAACGGGTGGGCCATGCGAACTCCTGCGCGCAGCAGGTCGCCGCGTCCGGCCGGGTATGGTAACCCAGCGGGCTTGAGATAGGGGGCGACTGTGGGATCGCCATCGGGGGCAAGCCCCCTCCCACATTTAACTGTATTCACAAATCAAGTGTGGGAGGGGGCTTGCCCCCGATGAGGCCCTGTCAGGCGCCGACAACCCCACCATCATCGCGCCGAATCGCCAGCACCGACGAACGCGGCTTGCCGTTCGGCAGATGCTCCGGCCACGTCGAGCCGCCGGTTTCGCCAGGGTGTTGAATACCCACAAACAGGGTTTTCTGATCCGGCGAAAAGCTGATCCCGGTGACTTCACACGCCACCGGCCCGACCATGAAGCGACGAATCTCCCCGGTGCCCGGGTCGGCGCACAGCATCTGGTTGTTGCCCATGCCGGCGAAGTCGCCCGCGTTGCTGTAGTCGCCGTCGGTGAGAATCCACAGGCGGCCAGCCTTGTCGAAACCCAGGCCGTCCGGGCTGTTGAACATGTTTTGCGGGTTGATGTTGGACGAGCCGCCCTTCGGCGAGCCCGCGTGTACGCCGGGGTTGCCGGCGACGACGAACAGGTCCCAGGTGAAGTCCGTGGCTCCGTGGTTATCGGCGTCGGCTTTCCAGCGCAGGATCTGGCCGTAGACGTTCTTCTCGCGCGGGTTGGGCCCGCCCACCGGCTGGCCGTCTTCGCCGCGCTTGGCGTTGTTGGTGAGGGTGCAGTAGACCTGGCCGTCCATGGGGCTGACCACGATCCATTCCGGGCGGTCCATGCGCGTGGCTTTCACCACGCTGGCGGCCAGGCGCGCATGGATCAGCACTTCGGCCTGGCTGGCAAAGCCTGCGCCGGCATCGATACCGTTTTTGCCGTGGGTGAGTTCGACCCATTGGCCCTTGCCCCTGGGATGATCGGCATCGCCATTGCCCGCGTCGAAGATCGCCACGTACAAGGTGCCGTGATCGAGCAAATCCTTGTTGGCTTTCGGGTTGTCGTGGTTGATCGGATCGCGGCTGACGAACTTGTAGATGAATTCGCCGCGCTCGTCATCGCCCATGTACACCACCGCGCGTCCGTCGCGAGTCTCGGCCAGGGCCGCGTTTTCGTGCTTGAAACGGCCCAGGGCGGTGCGCTTGACCGGGGTGGATTGCGGGTCGAACGGGTCGATTTCCACCACCCAGCCGTGGCGATTGAGTTCGTTGGGGTTCTTGGCGATGTCGAAGCGCGGGTCGTGGGGGTGCCAGTTGATGTCCTTGCTGGCGGCGACCGCGCCGTAGCGTTTTTGCCCGGCGTCGAAGGCCTGCTGTGGGTTGCTGCTGCCGAAACAGTCGGTGAAGTTCTCTTCGCAGGTGAGATAAGTGCCCCACGGAGTCTTGCCGTTGGCGCAGTTCTGGAAGGTGCCCAGGGCGTGCTTGCCGGTGTTGTCGGCGCTGGTTTTCAGCCAGTCGTGGCCGGCGGCGGGACCGCTCAGGCGGATCGGCGTGTTGCCGTGGATGCGCCGGTTGTAGCGTGAATCCTGGACGAACTGCCAGGTATCGCCCTTGCGCTGAATTTCGATCACCGACACGCCTTCGCTGGCCAGGGCCTTGCGCACGTCTTCGGCCGATTGCGGTGCGCCGCCGTGGGCGTAGAGGTAGCGGTAGTTGGTGTATTCGTTGTTGATCGCCATCAAGGCGCGGTTGTCATCGCCGGGGAAGGGAAACAGGCTCATGCCGTCATTGTTGTCGCCGAACTGCTGTTCCTGGGCCTTGGCCGTGCCGTTGCCGGAGGGGTCGAAGGCCGGCGCCTGGGTGCTCAAGGGCTGGCCCCAGCTGATCAGCACCGAGGCGCTGTAGCCGGGCGGCAGGGTGATGGTGTCACTGGTGGCGGAGGCGATGCCGGTGAAGCCCAGCAACGGGCTGGCAGACGCGGCGTTCACGGCCAGGGCGCTGCGGCTGAGCAGGTTGCCACCCAGGAACATCGCCGCGCCGCACAGGGCGCCGGCGCCGATAAAGCGGCGACGGGTAAGGCCGACCATCTGTTCGAGGTCAGTGGCTTGGTTTTCTTCCAGCAGGCTCATGTCAGGCTCCTTACGGTTTTTGCAGACACCTTAAGGAGCGGGCGTGACGAAATTGTTGCAGTTTGATGGCGCGTGCTCGCTACACCGGGGTGCCGAGCAATACCTGGCCGGGGGCGAATTGTACCTGGATCGGCCGGCCAGGCGCGGCGTCGAGTGCGCTCAGTGCGGCGGGCTGCGCCAGGGCACACAGCACCTGACCGCTGGGCAGGCCGATGCGGACTTCGCTGGGGCCGTCTTCAGCGTCGAGAATCGTCTCGATGACACCGCTCAGGCAATTGTGTCCAAGTGTTGCGGTTTGCCCGATGGCCAATAATTCCAGCCAGCCGGCCTTGATCAGGGCCACCACTTCCACGCCGGGCTCCAGCTCCAGCCGTTGCGTGCTGTCGTGCGTGATGTGTGCCTCCAGGTACAGGCCACCCGCCAGTTCCAGGCGCACCGTGTCATTACGCCCGTGGCGCTCGATGGCGCTGACTTGGCCATGCAGCTGATTGCGCGCACTGGTGCGCAGCATCAGGCGGCCCAGCAAATTGAAGTCGCGGGCCGCTTCGTCGGTGGCGAGCACCTCGGCTTGCAAGGCTTGCAGGCGCTGATAAAGGCGCAGCACGCGCTCACCTTCGCTTGTCAGCCTGGCGCCGCCACCGCCTTTGCCGCCGACGCTGCGCTCCACCAACGGCGCTTGCGCCAGGTTGTTCAGTTCATCGATGGCGTCCCACGTGGCTTTGTAGCTCAACCCGGCACTTTTGGCGGCACGGGTGATGGACCCCTGTTCGGCGATATGCGCCAGCAACGCGATGCGCTGAGGGCGGCGGATGATGTGCTGGCTGAGCGGCGAGGGCAGGGACATGGGGATACGCCTGGCTGGAATGAGCGGACGTTGCCGCCCGGCGGCCCGGGAGTCAAGTCATGTGCCGGGTTTGGGCGTGCGGGCCAGGCAATACACATCGACCTGACGCGCACCGGCCTTCATCAATAACCGCGCCAGGCTGTGGGCGGTGGCACCGGTGGTCAGCACATCGTCCACCAGCGCCAGGTGCCGGCCCTGCACCCGGGCGCCGGGTGCCAGGGCGAAGGCATTGAGCAGGTTGCGTTTGCGCGTTTTGGCGTCGAGGTCTTGTTGCGCGACGGTTTCCTGGGGGCGTAGCAACAGGTGCTCATCGCAGGGGATGTCCAGATCGGCACTGAGCCAGCGCGCCAGCATCACCGCCTGGTTATAGCCACGCTGGCGCAGACGCTTGGGGGGCATCGGCACCGGTAGCAGGCAATCGGGGCGGCTGAGTTCGGCATTTTCGAACCGATGTTGCAGCAGTCGCCCGAGCAAGCGTCCCAGCAGGTGCCCCAACGGCCAGCGCGCCTGATGCTTGAACCGGCTGATCAGGCTGTCCACCGGGAAGCTGTAGGTCCAGGGCGCAATCACTTGTTGATACGCAGGCGGATGTTTCTGGCATTGGCCGCACACCAAGCCGTCCATGGGCAAGGGCAGGGCGCAGACGTCACAGCGCTCCATCAGCCACGGCAGTTCGGTTTCGCAGGCGTTGCACACACAATCGTCGCTTTCAGCGCGCTCGTCGCAGATCAAACAGGTTTGTACGCTTTTTAACCAGATGTAAACCTGGTGTTTGTGGCTTGGTTGACAGTGCATGAATCTTCCTTAAATATGCCGAGCATCCGTGTCGTACCTGTGGGTATTGCCCTTCCCGCAGCGTTAGCCAAAGCATAATCAAGGAATCGCCCATGAGCGCCAGCACCTCTGCCACCCTGCGTCACGATTGGTCTTTGGCCGAAGTCAAAGCCCTGTTCGTGCAGCCGTTCAATGACCTGTTGTTCCAGGCGCAGACCGTGCACCGCGCGCATTTCGACGCCAATCGGGTGCAGGTCTCCACCCTGCTGTCGATCAAAACCGGCGCCTGCCCGGAAGATTGCAAATATTGTCCGCAGTCGGGTCACTACAACACCGGCCTGGAAAAAGAAAAGCTGATGGAGGTGCAGAAAGTCCTCGAAGAGGCTGCCCGCGCCAAGGCCATCGGTTCGACGCGTTTCTGCATGGGCGCCGCCTGGAAACATCCATCGGCCAAAGACATGCCCTACGTGCTGGAGATGGTCAAGGGCGTGAAGGCCATGGGCCTGGAAACCTGCATGACCCTCGGCCGTCTCGATCAGGACCAGACCGCCGCGTTGGCCCAGGCCGGCCTCGACTACTACAACCACAACCTCGATACCTCGCCGGAATTCTACGGTTCGATCATCACCACGCGTACCTACAGCGAACGCCTGCAGACCCTGGCCTATGTGCGTGAGTCGGGGATGAAGATCTGCTCCGGCGGTATTCTCGGCATGGGCGAGTCCCTCGATGACCGCGCCAACCTGCTGATCCAGCTGGCCAACCTGCCGGAGCATCCGGAGTCGGTGCCGATCAACATGCTGGTCAAGGTGGCCGGTACGCCGTTGGAAAACGCCAAGGACATCGACCCGTTCGACTTCATCCGCATGCTGGCGGTGGCGCGCATCCTGATGCCGCAATCCCATGTGCGCCTGTCGGCCGGCCGTGAGGCGATGAACGAGCAGATGCAGGCCCTGGCGTTCTTTGCCGGCGCCAACTCGATTTTCTACGGCGACAAGCTGCTGACCACCGCCAACCCGCAGGCGGACAAGGACATGCAACTGTTCTCGCGCCTCGGGATTCTGCCGGAGGCGCGTGAAGAGCATGCCGACGAAGTGCATCAGGCGGCCATTGAACAGGCGTTGGTGGAGCAGAAGAGCAGCGAGCAGTTCTACAACGCCGCCGCCGTTTGATTGAAATGCATTCAAAAGGTGGGAGGGGGGCAAGCCCCCTCCCACCTTTTGAACCGCGAACACCCTGCTGAATCGAGGCCTGCATGTCTTTCGATCTCGCCGCGCGCCTCGCTGCCCGCCGTGCCGAACACCTTTACCGTCAACGCCCCTTGCTGGAGAGCCCCCAGGGCCCGGAAGTGGTGGTGGACGGCAAGCCGCTGCTTGCGTTTTGCAACAATGACTACCTCGGCCTGGCCAACCATCCGCAGGTGATAGAAGCCTGGCGCGCCGGTGCTTCCCGCTGGGGCGTGGGCGGTGGCGCGTCGCACCTGGTGGTGGGGCATGCCACGCCGCACCATGAGCTGGAAGAAGCCCTGGCCGACTTGACCGGGCGCCCGCGTGCGTTGCTGTTTACCACCGGCTACATGGCCAACCTCGGCGCGGTCACCGCCTTGGTGGGGCAGGGCGATACCGTGCTGGAAGATCGTCTGAACCATGCGTCGTTGCTGGATGCCGGTTTGTTGTCCGGCGCACGGTTTACCCGTTACCTGCATAACGACGCCGCCAGCCTGGCCAAGCGCCTGGAGAAAGCCACCGGTAACGCACTGGTGGTGACCGATGGCGTATTCAGCATGGATGGCAACCTCGCCGATCTGCCGGCACTGGCCCGCGAAGCCAGGGCCAGGGGCGCCTGGTTGATGGTGGACGACGCCCACGGCTTCGGCCCGCTGGGGGCCAATGGCGCGGGGATCGTCGAGCATTTTGGCTTGAGCCAGGAAGACGTGCCGGTGTTGGTCGGCACCCTCGGCAAAGCCTTCGGCACCGCCGGTGCCTTTGTGGCGGGCAGTGAAGAACTGATCGAAAGCCTGATTCAATTCGCCCGGCCCTATATCTACACCACCAGCCAGCCGCCGGCGCTGGCCTGCGCCACCCTCAAAAGTCTGGAGCTGCTGCGTACCGAGCATTGGCGCCGCGAGCACCTCAACGGGTTGATCCGTCAGTTCCGCCAGGGCGCCGAGCAGATCGGCCTGGCGTTGATGGACAGTTTTACGCCGATCCAACCGATCCTGATGGGCGACAGCGCACGAGCCTTGCGCCTGTCGCAGATGCTGCGCGAGCGCGGGCTGATGGTGACGGCGATCCGCCCCCCCACCGTGCCCGCCGGCAGCGCCCGTTTGCGCGTGACATTGACGGCGGCCCACAGCGCAGCCCAGGTGCAGCTATTGTTAAACGCATTGGAAGCGTGTTTCCGGTTGTTAAACACCACGGAGCCCGAGCATGCGTGATCGATTGGTATTGCTGCCCGGCTGGGGCCTGGGTGTGTCGCCGCTGGAACCGCTGGCCGCAGCGTTGCACGGCTTGAATGAACACTTGCACGTGCAGATCGAACCGTTGCCGGCCCTGGATTCCAGCGACCTGAGCGAATGGCTCGACGAACTGGATGCCACGCTGCCGGACAATACCTGGCTCGGCGGCTGGTCCCTGGGCGGCATGCTCGCCTCGGAGCTGGCGGTACGCCGCGCGGAGCGTTGCTGCGGATTGCTCACCCTGGCGAGCAATCCGTGTTTTGTCGCCCATGACGGTTGGCCGCAGGCGATGCCTGCCGAAACATTCGACGCGTTCCTCGCCGGCTGCCACGCCGACTCCCAGGTCACCCTCAAGCGCTTCGGCCTGTTGTGCGCCAAGGGCGCGGCCGACCCGCGCGGGCTCTCGCGTTTGCTGGTCAGTGGCGCACCGAATACCTCGCCCAGCGTGTTGATGCCCGGCCTGGAATTGCTTGCCCAATTGGACACCCGCGCCGCCTTGCAAGCGTTTCGCGGGCCGCAACTGCACCTGTTTGCCGGTCAGGACGGGCTGGTGCCCGCCGAAGCCGCCAGTGACTTGCTGGCGCTGCTGCCCGATGTGGAAATCGGCCTTATTGAACAGGCCGGTCACGCTTTTCTTCTGGAGGACCCCCACGGTGTAGCGGGGGCCATCCAGGCTTTTTTGCATGAGTGCGTCGATGACTGATCTATCCCATCCCCACCTGCCGGGCGCCTTGCCCGACAAGCGCCAGGTGGCCGCTTCGTTCTCCCGGGCTGCGGCCAGTTATGACAGCGTGGCCGAGCTGCAGCGGGCGGTGGGGCATGCCCTGCTCGCGCAATTACCGCCGGGGCTCGCGCCACAACGCTGGCTCGACCTGGGCTGCGGCACGGGCTATTTCAGCCGTGCACTGGGTGAGCGCCTGCCTGCCAGCCAGGGCATCGCGCTGGATATCGCCGAAGGCATGCTCAAGCATGCGCGGCCTGCTGGCGGCGCGCAGCACTTCATCGCCGGCGATGCGGAACGCTTGCCCCTGAAGACTGGCAGCTTCGAGCTGATGTTCTCCAGCCTGGCGGTGCAGTGGTGTGCGAACTTCGACGCAGTCCTCAGTGAGGCCTTTCGCGTGCTGCAACCGGGCGGTGTGCTGGCCTTTGCCAGCCTGTGCGTGGGCACGCTGGATGAGCTGCGCGAGAGCTGGCGCGCGGCGGATGGCTGGGTTCACGTCAACCGTTTTCGCACCTTCGAGGCTTATCAGCAGCTGTGCGCCGCCAGTGGTTTTCGGGTGACCCGCCTGGAGCGGCGGCCCCATGTCCTGCATTACCCGGACGTGCGCAGCCTGACCCATGAGTTGAAAGCATTGGGCGCACACAACCTCAACCCGGGGCGCCCGGGAGGGTTGACGGGGCGCGCGCGGATTGCGGCATTGGTGCAGGCCTACGAGCAGTTCCGTCAGCCCCATGGCCTGCCCGCTACGTACCAAGTGGTGTACGCCGTACTGGAGAAACCGCTATGAACGCCGCTTATTTCATCACCGGCACCGACACCGACGTGGGCAAGACCACCATTGCCGCCGGCCTGCTGCATGCCGCGCGCCAGGCGGGTAAAACCACGGCGGCGGGAAAACCCGTGGCGTCGGGCTGTCAAGTCACGTCCAAGGGCTTGCGTAACGCCGATGCCCTGGCGCTGCTTGCCGAATGTTCGTTGCCGTTGACCTATGCCGAGGTCAACCCGGTGGCGTTGGAACCGGCGATTGCGCCGCATCTGGCGGCACGTGAGGCGGGCGTTGCGCTGACGGTGCAATCCTTGCTCCAGCCCATGCAGCGGATTCTCGGACACAACGCGGACTTCACGTTGATCGAGGGCGCAGGGGGGTGGCGCGTGCCGCTGGCCGATCAAGCCAACCTGTCGGACCTGGCCATTGCGCTCAAGTTACCGGTGATCCTGGTGGTGGGTGTGCGTCTGGGGTGTATCAGCCATGCGTTGCTGACCGCCGAAGCGATCGCGCGCGATGGATTGCCGCTGGCCGGTTGGGTGGCCAATATCATCGACCCGAAGACCTCTCGTCTGGAAGAGAACCTCGCCACCCTGGCCGAGCGTTTGCCGGCGCCCTGCCTTGGACGGGTGCCGAAACTCAAGCATGCCGGGGCAGCCGAGGTGGCCGCTTACCTGGAGATGGACCTGCTTGACTGATTTTGGCTATCGCTAAGGCAATGTGCCATTAGTGTTTTTAACGGGCCTTTCGCCAGGATGTCTGGTTCAATTGGCCTTCACGATTCTCTAAAGGCAGGCTTACGCCATGGAAATCTCTGGAAGCAGCGCGTTTTATTCGGGCCTGAGCACCATCCAGGCCGGGCAGAACCGTGTCGACCAGGCCGCTGGGAAGATCGCCAGCGCGTCGACGACCCAGCCATCGGCCGCGCAAAGCGACCGTCTGCAAGCCAATGATCGTGCTCAGGCGTCCAACTCGGCGAGCAATATGGTCGAAATGGCCCAAGGCAAGTTTCAAGTGGAGCTGGGCGCGAAAGTCGCCAAGGCTTCGGACGAAATGCTCGGTACGTTGATCGATACCTACGCCTGATTCCCCTGAGGCATGCCATTTAAAATGTGGGAGGGGGGCTTGCCCCCGATAGCCAATATCTACACAACTTAGGCTATAGCCACGAACGCTAACCACGATGCGAAGCGAGGCGCTCTTGATCTGGCTTTTGATCTTGATCTCAGGCGCCCCGTTAAACCACGCTGGCCGGAGAGAGGGCACACCGAGCCCAAGCGAGGTGCCGAGTGGTGGGGCAAGAGCGTTTTGCTTACTTTTGCGCTTTTCAAAAGTGAGCCGCTG
>NZ_CVTX01000169.1:30523-80469 GCF_900005715.1 Pseudomonas sp. 34 E 7 | reverse complement strand
AGAGCGTTTTGCTTACTTTTGCGCTTTTCAAAAGTGAGCCGCTGTAAAAGCGGAACCACTAGCAGCCGTTACCGCAGAAACGGATATGTACTCAATCTGATCCAACATCCTGGTCGGCCCAGAGGCCGCCATCGGGGGCAAGCCCCCTCCCACATTTGGACCTCGGAGCGTCAGGTAGATACGCTTTAGCTCCCTCGCCAAAGGTGCGGTGTCGCACCGAAATTGTGTAGATGCCTATGGCCATCGGGGGCAAGCCCCCTACCACATTGTTTTGTGCCCTCTCGCTTAACTCCTACACTTCTTAATCATGTGGCATCACGCCACAGGCTTGGCCGTGCGCGCCATTGACCCGCATCAAGACAAACGGCGTCGGGCCGACGCTTGACAACCCCAGGTCGTAAACGTATGTTTCAAACACCTGTTTGACCGCCATCATCCTTTCACGCGGTTGTTCATCCCAGATACATCAGCAGAGGTTTATCGCTATGCCTGACTACAAGGCCCCCTTGCGTGATATTCGCTTCGTTCGTGACGAACTGCTCGGTTATGAAGCGCACTATCAGAGCCTGCCGGCTTGCCAGGACGCTACCCCGGACATGGTTGACGCCATTCTCGAAGAAGGCGCCAAGTTCTGTGAGCAAGTGCTGGCGCCGCTGAACCGCGTGGGTGACATCGAAGGGTGTACCTGGAGCGAGTCAGGCGTTAAAACCCCTGCCGGTTTCAAAGAAGCCTACAAACAGTTCGTCGAAGGCGGCTGGCCAAGCCTGGCCCATGACGTGGAGCACGGTGGCCAAGGCCTGCCGGAGTCCCTGGGCCTTGCCGTGAGTGAAATGGTCGGCGAAGCCAACTGGTCGTGGGGCATGTACCCAGGCCTGTCCCACGGCGCGATGAACACTATTTCCGAGCACGGCACGCCGGAGCAGCAAGAGGCCTACCTGACCAAGCTGGTGTCGGGCGAGTGGACCGGCACCATGTGCCTGACCGAGCCGCACTGCGGCACCGACCTGGGCATGCTGCGCACCAAGGCCGAACCTCAGGCTGACGGTTCCTACAAAGTCTCCGGCACCAAGATCTTCATCTCGGCCGGTGAGCACGACATGGCCGACAACATCGTCCACATCGTACTGGCGCGCCTGCCGGATGCACCGGCCGGTACCAAGGGTATCTCGCTGTTTATCGTGCCCAAATTCCTGCCCAACGCCGATGGTTCGATCGGTGAGCGCAACGCGGTGACCTGTGGCTCCCTGGAGCACAAGATGGGCATCCACGGCAACGCCACCTGCGTGATGAACTTCGACGCGGCCACCGGTTACCTGATCGGCCCGGCGAACAAAGGCCTGAATTGCATGTTCACCTTCATGAACACCGCTCGCCTGGGGACCGCGCTGCAAGGCCTGGCCCACGCCGAGATCGGTTTCCAGGGTGGCCTGAAATATGCGCGTGACCGCCTGCAAATGCGTTCCCTGACCGGCCCGAAAGCGCCGGAAAAAGCCGCCGACCCGATCATCGTGCACCCTGACGTGCGCCGCATGCTGCTGACCATGAAAGCCTTCGCCGAAGGCAACCGTGCGATGGTGTACTTCACCGCCAAGCAAGTGGACATCGTCAAGTACGGCACCGATGACGAAGCCAAGAAACAGGCCGATGGCCTGCTGGCCTTCATGACCCCGATCGCCAAGGCGTTCATGACCGAAGTCGGTTTCGAGTCCGCCAACCACGGCGTACAGATCTACGGCGGTCACGGCTTCATCGCCGAGTGGGGCATGGAGCAGAACGTTCGCGACAGCCGCATTTCGATGCTGTACGAAGGCACCACCGGTATCCAGGCCCTCGACCTGCTCGGCCGTAAAGTGCTGATGACCCAGGGCGAAGCGCTCAAGGGTTTCACCAAGATCGTGCACAAGTTCTGCCAGGCCAACGAAGGCAACGAAGCCGTCAAGGAATTCGTTGCACCGCTGGCGGCGCTGAACAAAGAGTGGGGCGAGTTGACCATGAAGGTCGGCATGGCTGCGATGAAAGACCGTGAAGAAGTCGGTGCCGCCTCGGTGGACTACCTGATGTACTCCGGCTACGCATGCCTGGCTTATTTCTGGGCCGACATGGCGCGCCTGGCTGCCGAGAAACTGGCCGCCGGCACCAGCGAAGAGGCGTTCTACACCGCCAAGCTGCAGACCGCGCGCTTCTACTTCCAGCGCATCCTGCCGCGTACCCGCACCCATGTAGCGACCATGCTGTCGGGCGCCAAAAACCTGATGGACATGAAAGAAGAAGACTTCGGCCTGGCTTACTAAGCCTTACCGGGTTCAGAAAAACCGCTTCCTTCCGGGGAAGCGGTTTTTTTTGTGTGTGCAAAGGCCGCTGACCAAGCATTGAAATGCGGTGAATGTGGGAGGGGACTTGCTCCCGATTGCGGTATGTCAGCTACACGATTCGGCGGCTGTCACACTGCAATCGGGAGCAAGCCCCCTCCCACATGCGTTCTGTGCCGATCCGAAAAATGCGCGCTGACGCTAAGGCTTTAATGAAGCGTGCCGTTACAGTGATGGCAATGTGATACAGGTCGGACGGGTTGTGTTTAACTGGCTGTGTAGAAGCACCATGCCATTACTTTTTGCGGGTCGGAGTTCTACCCTTGTTACGCGTGTCCGCTGTGCGGTTCAGTCATTTCCTACCCTCGTTGCTGCTGTTGATGGCTGGGCTCTCGGCTGCTTATCTCAAGGACCTCAACGTTTTCTTCACCTCGCTGTTCAACGTGCTGCCGACCCTGGTGCTGTTGCTCGGCGGAGCGTACTGCGCGGTGTATCGGCGCCAGCGTGAGTTGTTCCTGATGGTCACGGTGTACGTCGTCTATTTCCTGCTGGACACCCAGACCGATTTCTACCGCGACAATGGTCGCGTGCGCGAAGACGCCGCCGTCGTGTTTCACCTGTGCTGCCTGCTGCTGCCGTTGCTGTTCAGCGTGTACGCGCTGTGGCAGGAAAAGACTCACCTGTTCCGTGACTTCGTCGCACGTTGCGCGGTGCTGTTGGCCGTCGGCAGCGTGGCGTTTGCGCTGGAGCAACGTTACCCACAGGGCGTGCTGGACTGGTTGGCCGAGATTCGCTGGCCGGCGCTGCATGGCGCGTGGATGAGCTTGATCCAGCTTTCATACCCGATGTTTCTGATTGGCTTTATCACCCTGGCCGCCCAGTACTGGTATCAGCCGCGCCCGCTGCACGCTGCGCAATTGGTGGGGTTGCTGGGGATGTTCTGGATGCTGCCGCAAACCTTCATCCTGCCGTTTACGCTCAACATCATGTGCAGCCAGGTGATGCTGATGATCGCTGCCGGTGTGGCGCATGAGGCGTATCAAATGGCCTTTCGCGATGAGCTGACCGGCTTGCCGGGCCGCCGCGCCCTGAACGAACGCATGCAGCGGCTGGGGCGCAACTATGTGTTGGCGATGAGCGATGTGGACCACTTCAAGCGTTTCAACGATACCCACGGCCATGACGTGGGCGACCAGGTGTTGCGCCTGGTGGCGAGCAAACTGTCCAAGGTCAGCGGCGGCGGGCGCGCCTACCGTTACGGCGGTGAAGAGTTCGCCGTGGTGTTTGCCGGCAAGAGCCTGGATGAATGCCTGCCGCACCTGGAGGCGATCCGCGAAAGCATAGCCACCTATGCGATCAAGTTGCGCAACCCGGACCGCCCCAATGACGACCATCAAGGTCGCCAGCGTCGGGCCGCCAGTGGTGCGTCCAGTGTGTCGGTGACGGTCAGCATCGGCGTGGCCGAACGTCAGGCCGAGCAGCGTAGTCCTGAAGAAGTGCTCAAGTGCGCCGATCAGGCGCTCTATGCCGCCAAGGGCGCCGGGCGCAATTGCGTGATCGCGGCCGGGCAGAACCGTCGCGGCGCCGTGCGCATGGAAAGCGCTGCCGGTTGAGTAATGGCGCTGTATTCAGCAGCGCTACAGTGATTGTTCGCGGCGTTGGCCGGCAGTAGGTTGAGTCCATCTGCCGCCGGAGACATCGCCATGCCTGAGTACAAAGCTCCCCTGCGCGACATGCGCTTTCTGATCGATAACGTGTTCGATTTCCATGGTCACTACGCGGCCCTGGGCGCGACGGACGCCAGCCCCGACATGGTCAGTGCGATTCTCGAAGAAGGCGCGAAGTTCTGCGAAAACGTCCTCGCGCCGCTCAATCGTAGCGGCGACGAGGAAGGCTGCCATTTTGACAATGGCGTCGTGACCACGCCCAAGGGTTTCAAGCAAGCCTTCGCCCAGTACGTCGAAGGCGGCTGGCACGGCGTGGCGGCGGACCCGGCCTACGGCGGCCAGGGGTTGCCGCAGTCCCTCGGGCTGGTGCTGAGCGAGATGATCGGCTCCAGCAATACGTCCTGGGGCATGTACCCGGGCCTGACCCACGGCGCAATGTCGGCGATTCACGCCCACGGCACCGACGAACAGAAAGCCACGTACCTGCACAAACTCACCGCCGGCGAGTGGACCGGCACCATGTGCCTGACCGAAGCCCACTGCGGCACCGACCTGGGTTTGATCAAGACTCGCGCCGTTCCCCAGGCCGATGGCAGTTATGCGCTCACCGGCAGCAAGATCTTCATCTCGGCCGGTGAGCACGACATGAGTGCCAATATCATCCATCTGGTGCTGGCCAAGCTGCCGGATGCACCGGCGGGGACCAAAGGCATCTCGTTGTTCATCGTGCCCAAGTTTCATGCCGATTCCGGCGAACGCAACGCCGTGCAGTGCGGCTCCATCGAACACAAGATGGGCATCAAGGCTTCGGCCACCTGTGTGCTGAACTTCGACGGCGCCAGGGGTTTCCTGATTGGCGAAGCCAACAAAGGCCTCAACTGCATGTTCACCATGATGAACCACGCGCGCCTGGGCACCGGGATGCAGGGGCTGTGCAATGGCGAGGCAAGCTTTCAGGGCGCGATCAAATATGCCGGGGAGCGCCTGCAAATGCGCTCGCTGACCGGCGCCAAGTCCCCGGACAAACCCGCCGACCCGATCATCGTGCATGCTGATGTACGTCGCATGTTGCTGACCATGAAAGCCTTCAACGAGGGCAACCGTGCGCTGACCTACTTCACCGCCCAGTTGCTCGACACCGCGCACTTGAGCCGCGACGCCGCCCAGCGCCAGGAGGCCGAGGACCTGTTGGCCTTCCTCACGCCGATCTGCAAAGCCTTCATGACCGAAACCGGGCTGGAGGTGACCAACCACGGTATGCAAGTGTTCGGCGGCCATGGCTATATTCGCGAGTGGGGCATGGAGCAACTGGCGCGTGATGCGCGGATTGCGCCGATCTACGAAGGCACCAACGGCATCCAGGCGCTCGATCTGCTGGGGCGCAAGGTGCTGGGCAGCCAGGGCAAGTTGCTGCGCGGCTTTACCAGAATCGTGCATAAGTTCTGTGCCGCCAATGCCGAACATCCGCAACTCAAGGCCCATGTCGAACAGCTCAATCAGTTGAACCAGCAATGGGGCGAGCTGACGCTGAAGGTCGGTACGGCGGCGATGAGCAATCCCGACGAAGTGGGAGCGGCGGCCATGGACTACCTGATGTACAGCGGCTACATCATCCTCGCCTACCTGTGGTTGCGCATGGCGATTGCGGCGCAGGCGCACGACGACCCAGGCTTTGCCCAGGCCAAGCAGGCGACGTGTGACTTTTATTTCAAGCGCCTGTTACCGCGCACCACGGTGCACAGGGCTGCCGTGGAGGCGGGCAGCGAATGCCTGATGAGCCTGCCGGCGCAGGCATTTGCATTGTAAACGTGCGGCAACAGCCTGGTTCGTGACTTACAAATACTTGTCGGTCACGAACGGACCCTATGTGTCTTAAAAGTTGTTCGGGTACACTCGGAGCCTGTAAAACCGATCCTATCGAATCACTTTTCACGTTCTCACGAGGTTTGCCATGGCTGATTACAAAGCGCCGTTGCGTGATATGCGCTTCGTCCTCAACGAAGTTTTTGACGTCGCCACCACCTGGGCGCAGTTGCCTGCCCTGGCAGACACGGTTGACGCCGAAACCGTTGAAGCCATCCTCGAAGAGGCCGGCAAGGTCACCGCCAAGTCCATCGCGCCGTTAAGCCGTGGCGGTGATGAGCAAGGCTGCCGCTGGGTGGACGGTGCCGTCAGCACGCCGGACGGTTTCCCACAGGCTTACGCGACCTATGCCGAAGGTGGCTGGGTGGGCGTCGGCGGCGATCCGGTGTATGGCGGTATGGGCATGCCCAAGGCGGTGTCGGCGCAGGTCGAGGAGATGATCAACTCGTCCAGCCTGGCGTTCGGCCTGTACCCGATGTTGACCTCGGGCGCTTGCGTGTCGATCAATACCCACGCCAGCGACGAACTCAAGGCCACCTACCTGCCGAAGATGTATTCCGGCGAATGGGCCGGTTCCATGTGCCTGACCGAAGCCCATGCTGGTACCGACCTGGGCATGATTCGCACCAAGGCCGAGCCGCAGGCGGATGGTTCCTACAAAGTCAGCGGCACCAAGATTTTCATTACCGGCGGTGAACACGACCTGACCGAAAACATCATCCACTTGGTGTTGGCCAAGCTGCCGGATGCGCCGGCGGGGCCCAAGGGCATTTCGCTGTTCCTGGTCCCCAAGTTCATGGTGAACGCCGACGGCAGCCTCGGTGCCCGCAACCCGGTGACCTGCGGCTCGATCGAACACAAGATGGGCATCCAGGCCTCCGCGACGTGCGTGATGAACTTCGACGAAGCCGTCGGCTACCTCGTCGGTGAGCCCAACCGTGGCTTGGCGGCGATGTTCACCATGATGAACTACGAGCGCCTGGGGGTAGGTATCCAGGGCCTGGCTTCCGGCGAGCGCTCCTATCAGAACGCGATTGAATATGCCCGAGATCGGGTGCAGAGCCGTTCGCCATTGGGCGCCCAAGCCAAGGATAAACCGGCCGATCCGATCATCGTGCACCCGGACGTGCGCCGCATGCTGCTGACCATGAAGGCGGCGAACGAGGGCGGTCGTGCGTTCTCCACCTATGTGGCCACGCAGTTGGACATCGCCAAATTCAGCGAAGACGCTGCTGCCCGTGAGCGCGCCGACAACCTGGTGGCGCTGCTGACGCCGGTCGCCAAGGCGTTTCTCAGCGACCTGGGCCTGGAAACCACCGTGCTCGGCCAGCAAGTGTTCGGTGGCCACGGCTACATTCGCGAGTGGGGTCAGGAGCAATTGGTGCGTGACGTGCGCATCACCCAGATCTACGAAGGCACCAACGGTATCCAGGCACTGGATTTGATGGGGCGCAAGATTGTCGGCAGCGGTGGCGCGTTCTACACCTTGTTCGCCGATGAGATCCGCCAGTTCATCGCCAGTGCCGGCGCGCAACTGGGCGAGTTCACCCGCCCGCTCGGCGCGGCGGTGGACAACCTGGATGAATTGACCGCCTGGGTGCTGGACCGTGCCAAAACCAATCCGAATGAAATCGGCGCGGCATCGGTGGAATACCTGCACGCGTTTGGTTACATGGCGTATGCCTATATGTGGGCACGCATGGCCAAGGCCGCGTTGGGCAAAGAGACCGAAGACGATTTCTATGCCAGCAAGCTGGGCACGGCGCGCTTTTACTTTGCGCGCCTGTTGCCGCGTATTCATTCGTTGAGCGCGTCGGTGAAGGCCGGTAGCGAGTCGCTGTTCCTGATGGATGAAGCACTGTTCTAGGGGCGAAGCGTGCGTGTAAGCAATCTCTTACATGACGTGCTGCTAATCGTCCTCTATCGCCAAATTGGATCCACGGATAATCTACTTCACATGGACGTCGCGCAGGAAGCGCAAAGCAACAACACGGACACGTAGGATTCTGCCAGGATGGCGGAGTGAAATGGATGTCAGGGAAACAGTCTGCAAAGCCCCGCTTCGGCGGGGTTTTCTTTTGCCCGCGAAAAAGTCAGGCGCCTGCCTGCGGGGCATTCATCACGTCTTCAAGCAACGTGCGCAGCAACGCCACCGTCGCTTGCTGGCGCTGCACGTCACGGCACACCAAACCGACTTTCAACGGCACCCTGGGTTCGCTCAAGGGTTTCCATAGCAGCGACTGGCTGTTGTGTTCGTCCTGGGAACGCCCCGGCAACACAGTGGCCAACTGCGTATGAGGCAGGCTGTCGAGAATCCCCGCCATGGTATTAAGCTCGGCCTGCACCTGCGGGCGTCGGCCCAGATTGGCCAACTGACCCTGCCAGATCTGCCGTACCTGGAATTCTTCCCCCAGCAGCAACATCGGCAACTCCGCTGCCTGTTTCAGCGAGACCTTCTTGAATTCCCGCAAGGGATGTTGCTCAGGGATGACCACCTTCAATTCGTCCTCGTACAACAACACGCCATGCAGGCCCGGTTGGCGGGGTGGCAGGTAGCTGATGCCGATGTCCAGCGAGCCGTTGAGCAGCCGCCGCTCGATCTCAAGCCCGGTCAATTCGTAGATCTGCACGACCAGGTGCGGTTGAGCCTTGCGCACCCGCTCGAGCATTTGCGGCACCAGGCTGGTGTGCACGGTTTGCAGCACACCGATGGCCAAGGTGCGCATCGCCTGGCCCTTGAAGTTACGCAACGCCTCCACGGCTTGCTGCATGCCGTCGATCAGGGGCAAGGCGTGGTTGTACAGCGTGTGTGCGGCGAGTGTGGGGAGCAGGCGCTTGCTGCTGCGTTCGAACAGGCTCACGTCGAGGTTCTGCTCCAGTTGGCGAACCTGCTGCGATAATGCCGGCTGGGAGATCGACAGACGCTCTGCGGCACGCCCTACGTGGCCTTCCTCATAAACCGCGACGAAATAACGCAGTTGCTTGAAATCCATAAGATTTGCTTATCGAAAAAGCTGGAAAATCGAAATGGCCGTTGGCCTCCGAGCGGCCTAGTCTAGCGCCTATTCGCAGGGCTTACAGGGCCGAATCGGGCAATGACTCACGTTTTTGGTAATGGCGTTTACATAGGCAAGACAAAACACCGCGTCGCGCTGTTGGTACCCGACACCTACCCAGGTGCGGTTGCTATCGGGGCTGAACTGTGAACCTGTTCCGGCGTCCGGCGCCCAGTCTTGACGACCTGGTACTTCATGCTCAGCCTGATGATTTTTCCAACCAATGCCTGATGCCCACTGTCGCGCGTCCCTGCGAGGTGTTCGTCCAGGGTCAAGGCGCCTGGCTTTCGGACAGTAACGGCCGTGCCTACCTGGATTTCAGCCAGGGCGGCGGCGCCAACAGCCTCGGCCATAGCCCACAAGCGGTGCGCGACGCCATCACCGAACAGATGCAAACCGTGATCAACCCGGGCATGGGCTTGTACAACCGGGCGCAGCTCGACCTGGTTGATCGCCTGTGCCATCACACCGGCAGCGATCAGGCCTACCTGCTCAACAGCGGCGCCCAGGCCTGCGAAGCCGCAATCAAACTGGCGCGCAAATGGGGCCAACTGCATCGCGGCGGCGCTTATCACATCATTACGGTGAGCAACGGCTGCCACGGCCAGAGCTTCGCCGCGATGTCGGCTTCGGCCGTTGCCTGGGAAAACCGTTTCGAGCCGCAATTGCCGGGTTTCAGTCACGTACCTTTCAACGATCTGCCGGCTTTGCACGCCGCCGTCGATGCGCATACCGTCGCCATCATGCTGGAGCCGATCCAAAGCGCCGCCGGTGTCATCCCTGCGACCGAACACTACCTCAAGGGCGTCGAACGTCTGTGCCGCGAACTGGGCATCCTGTTGATTCTCGATGATGTGCAAACCGGGATCGGCCGCTGCGGCAGTCTGCTCGCCGAGCAGCAATATGGCATTCGCGCCGACATCATTACCCTCGGCAAAGGCCTGGGTGGTGGCGTGCCGCTGGCGGCGTTGCTGGCACGCGGCACCGCCTGTTGCTTCGAAACGGGCGAGCTGGACGGTACCCATCACGGCAATGCGCTGATGGCCGCAGCGGGGATCGCGGTGCTCGAGGCCGTGTTGACCGACGGCTTTCTCGAACACGTACGCGAATCCGGCCTCTACCTGGCAGAAGGCCTTACCCGCCTGGCCTACCGTTACGAGCATGGGCAACTGCGCGGCAACGGACTGATATGGGGCCTGACGCTGTCGGACGATTGCGCGGCTGCGGTGGTAAAGGCCGCGCTGCACGAAGGTCTGATCCTCACGGCTGCGCAGCCGGATTGTCTGCGTTTCACCCCCGCCCTGAACATCAGCAAGAACCACATTGACGAAATGCTCCTGCGCCTGGCCCGTGCCTTCTCTCGGGTACGCACCGCCCAACTGCAATGCCGCAAGGGCATTGCCGTCTGACCCCATTTTCTGAACCGTCTCGCGGGATACGCGGCGCCTCCAGCCTGATTCTTTTGGCTGGGGGCGTTTTTTTGCGTGCGTAATTTTTGGATTGAAAAGGTTGCTTGTGCGTCGTTGGAAACAATGGCTTTTTAGCGGGCTTCGGCAAGGAATGTCGATGGGGGCGCCCAACGCCCTCTTCTAATCTATACCACCGAGTGGTATGTTTTCGAGAAGGATTTTCATGAAGCTCAGATTGTTCAAAACTCGGAATTTTGCGAAAGCAGCCAGCAAAGCTTGGATAAGCGATTCTGAGCTAAAAGAAGCATTCAGCGATTTGCTGAACGGGCAGGCTGAAAATTTGGGCGGCGGCGTTTGGAAGAAGCGGCTGAACCAAAATCGCCATCGCTCCATTGTCCTGGCTAAAGGCAGGCACTACTGGGTCTACCAATTGCTGTTCGCCAAGCAGAGTCAGAGCAATATCAGTCAGCGTGAACTGGATGGCTTTCGGTTGCTGGCCAAGCTCTACGAAGACTTAAACCATGTCCAGATTCAGCAATTGCTGGATTTAAAAGAGTTTGTGGAGATACATCATGACCAGGAAATATAAAAGTGAGGCGCTTGAGTCTATTCACCAGTCCGCCGAAGCGCTTTATACAATTGGCGCCATCAGCAAAACCACGCTTCGTGAGTTCGACGAAACGTGTCTAGCAACGGTGCCTGCACATATGCCAGCCGAGCAGATCAAACACTTGCGTGAAAGCAGCCACGTCAGCCAGCCCGTGTTCGCGCGCTACCTGAACACCAGCGCATCGACTGTTAAGCAGTGGGAGTCCGGCGAAAAACAACCCAGCGGCATGGCGCTCAAGTTGTTGAGCATTGTTCAAAAGCATGGCCTGCAGATTCTGGCATGAGATGGCCCAATGCCAGAAACCACTGAACCCTCACGAAGCGCCAATGTCGATTAGCTACACGGCTCACACGAGCCGATTTTCTGGAGCTGACCCATGGACATCATTCGTATCATCATCGCCATTCTGCTGCCGCCACTGGGTGTGTTCCTGCAAGTAGGATTTGGCGGCGCATTCTGGCTGAACATCCTGCTGACCCTGTGCGGTTACTTCCCCGGCATCATTCACGCCGTGTACATCATCGCCAAGCGCTGAGGCCCTCAGCCTTTTGCGATGAGGCGTGAATTGCGCTCATTGCGAAACGCCAGCTGTTCAATGGTCTGGGTGGCATGTTCGGCTTCTTCCCGCGCTTGCAGGATGATGCCGTGCTGCTCGGACTTGCTGCACACCGGGTCTGCGTTACTCGCATCCCCGGTGAGCATGAAAGCCTGGCAGCGGCAGCCGCCGAAGTCCTTTTCCTTCTCATCGCATGAACGGCACGGCTCGGGCATCCAGTCGTAGCCGCGAAAGCGGTTGAAACCGAACGAGTCGTACCAGATGTGCTGCATGCTGTGGTCGCGCACATTGGGAAACTGCACCGGCATCTGTCGGGCACCATGACAGGGCAGGGCGGTACCGTCCGGCGTGACTGTCAGGAAAATACTGCCCCAGCCATTCATGCAGGCTTTCGGACGTTCTTCGTAGTAATCCGGCGTGACAAAAATCAACTTGCACGGGTGGCCTTCGGCTTCGAGCCTCGCGCGGTATTCGTTGGTGATGCGTTCGGCGCGCACCAGTTGTTCCCGGGTCGGCAATAACCCCACACGGTTGAGCTGTGCCCAGCCGTAGAACTGGCAAGTGGCAAGCTCGACAAAGTCCGCCTCAAGCGCGATACACAGCTCGATAATGCGGTCGATCTTGTCGATGTTATGCCGGTGGGTGACGAAGTTCAGCACCATCGGGTAACCGTGGGCTTTTACCGCGCGGGCCATTTCGAGTTTTTGCGCGAAGGCTTTCTTCGAACCGGCCAGCAGGTTGTTGACCTGTTCGTCGCTGGCCTGGAAGCTGATCTGGATATGGTCCAGGCCGGCCTTTTTGAAGTCGCTGATCTTCTGTTCGGTCAGGCCGATGCCGGAGGTGATCAGGTTGGTGTAGAAACCGAGCTTGCGCGCCTCGCCGATCAGCTCGGCCAGGTCCTGGCGCACCAGCGGTTCACCGCCGGAAAACCCAAGCTGCGCGGCGCCCATCTCGCGGGCCTCGCGAAATACCTTGATCCACTGTTCGGTGCTCAACTCCTTGCCCTGCTCGGCAAAATCCAGCGGGTTGGAACAGTACGGGCACTGCAGCGGGCAGCGGTAAGTCAGCTCGGCGAGCAGCCAGAGCGGCAGGCCGATAGCGGGTTTTTCAGGCAAGGGTGATCCAGTGCTCGGCACGGGCGACCTCCATGAATTGCTCGATGTCATCACCGAGTTCCGGCACGCCGGGGAATTGCTGGTCCAGCTCGGCGATGATGGCGGCCACGTCGCGCTCGCCGTCAATCAGTCCACCAATCAGCGCGGCGCTGTCGTTGAGTTTGATCATGCCTTCCGGGTAGAGCAGCACATGGCCTTTCTGTGCGGGCTCGTACTGATAGCGATAGCCTGGGCGCCAAGTCGGTTTTTTGCTGCGATCAAAACTCATAGGGTGATCCCTTTATGCCAGACCCGCTCTGCGGTCACGCTGTGGTACGGCGGGCGGTTCAGTTCGTAGGCCATGCTCATGGCGTCGAGCATGCTCCACAGGATGTCCAGTTTGAACTGGAGAATTTCCAGCATGCGCTCCTGGCCTTCACGGGTGGTGTAATGCTGCAGGGTGATCGCCAACCCGTGTTCCACGTCGCGACGGGCCTGGCCCAGCCGGGTGCGGAAGTATTCATAGCCGGTCGGGTCGATCCACGGGTAATGCTGCGGCCAGCTGTCGAGGCGCGACTGGTGGATCTGCGGCGCGAACAGTTCGGTCAACGAGCTGCTGGCGGCCTCTTGCCAGCTGGCGCGGCGGGCGAAGTTGACGTAGGCATCCACCGCAAAGCGTACGCCGGGCAGCACCAGTTCCTGGGAGCGCAGTTGGTCGGGATCGAGGCCAACGGCCTGGCCCAGGCGCAGCCAGGCTTCGATGCCGCCGTCTTCTCCGGGCGCGCCATCGTGATCGAGCAGGCGCTGGATCCATTCACGGCGGATTTCCCGGTCCGGGCAGTTGGCCAGGATCGCGGCGTCCTTCAGGGGAATGTTCACCTGATAGTAGAAGCGGTTGGCGACCCAGCCCTGGATCTGTTCGCGGGTGGCGCGGCCGTCGTACATCGCCACATGGTAGGGGTGGTGGATGTGGTAGAAGGCGCCTTTGGCGCGCAGGGCCTGTTCGAATGCTTCAGGGGTCATCGGTGTATCAGTCATCTGAGGTCTCCTACAACTCAATGCTCATGCCGTCGTAGGCTACTTCGACATTTCGCCGCACCAGCTCGGCTCGCTCGGGGGAGTCTTCATCGAGGATCGGGTTGGTGTTGTTGATGTGGATAAGCACTTTGCGCTGCTTTGGCAACTGTTCCAGCACTTCGAGCATACCGCCAGGACCGTTCTGCGCCAGGTGGCCCATTTCGCGGCCGGTGCGGTTGCCGACGCCACGGCGCTGCATTTCGTCGTCGTCCCACATCGTGCCGTCCACCAGCAGGCAGTCGCTGCCGGCCATGATCTCCAGCAGCGGCGCGTCGACCTTGCCCAGGCCTGGGGCGTAGAACAGTTTGCCGCCGGTGCGCAGGTCTTCGACGATCAGGCCGATGTTGTCGCCCGGGTGCGGGTCGAAGCGATGCGGCGAATAAGGCGGCGCCGCGCTGCGCAGCGGCAGCGGGGTGAAGCGCAGGTTGGGGCACGCCTTGATGGTGAAGCTGGCGTCCAGCTCGATACGGTTCCAGGCCAGGCCGCCGTTCCAGTGAGTGAGCATGGTGAACAGTGGGAAGCCGGTACTCAGGTCTTCATGGACCATATCGGTGCACCACACCTGGTGCGGGCAGCCCTCGCGCAGGCTCAGCAGGCCGGTAGTGTGGTCGATCTGGCTGTCCATCAGGATGATCGCGCCGATGCCCGTGTCACGCAGGGCGCGGCCCGGTTGCATCGGCGCAAACCCCTGCAACTGCGCGCGGATATCCGGCGACGCATTGCACAGCACCCAGTTCACACCATCGTCGGAAATCGCAATGGACGACTGGGTACGCGCCTGGGCCCGCAGGCTGCCATCACGAAAACCTGCGCAGTTCACGCAGTTGCAGTTCCACTGCGGGAAGCCACCGCCGGCGGCGGAACCTAGAATCTGGACAAACATGATCGCTCCATCAGCAAAGCTCAAAACAAAAACGCCCCGGGCGAACCGAGGCGTTGTAGTACCCAGCGAATTAACGGCTGGCGAAGTACATGGTGACTTCGAAACCGATGCGCAGATCGGTGTAGGCAGGTTTGGACCAGGTCATATTCATACTCCTATCAAGGGATGGGGATGTTCACTACCAAGTAGTACATATAGTCCACCTCCCATGGGAGATGTTCAGATATTGCGTGTGAATATTACGCAATTCTTTTCGAGTTAGCGCTGTCTTGAAAGAAAAAGCCTGTTGCAGGGTTGGCAACGATCAATCGGCCGAGTGCCACGCCCGTAGGGGGCACGGCCCGTTGGCGAGGCAACGCCAGCCGCCTGTGGCGTCGTTCAGCTGTTGAGCGGCGCGCTGTACATCTTGCCGCGAGCAGGTTTGTATCAAATCTTGTAATTGCTCCAGGTAGTCCGATGGGCGACCCGCCAGGTGCGCGTGCCACAGCAAATCGGCGGCTTGGGTGATAGGCAGTGACTGGACCCTGAATTGCTGCGCCAGAGCCTCGTTACCCATGTCGGCGCTGCGCTCGATCAATGACGGCAGTTGTGCCAGAAAGGTCTGCACCTGTTCGACGATTTCATCCAGGGAAGCGCTGGGGGACTGCACGCCGAACAGCAGGCCGGTTTGCCCATTGAGCTGTCGGATGCCGCTGAAAACCGCGTAGCCGATTTGTAGTTCAACGCGCAGGCGCTGATAGAACGGCCCTTGCAGCAGATGACCGAGCAAGCGCCAGGCGGCTTCATCGCTCAGGGCCTGGGTGGGTGTCGGGCAGAACAGCAACAGCGCTGCTTCGCCGGAATCGGTGTTTATCTCATGCCAGAGACGCTGGTCCTGGAGATTTTCAGGCGGATACTGAAGCGGTGCAGGTTGCCCAGGCAGTCGTGCCGAGGCGGTTTTGATGGCCGCTTCACAGGCTGCCGGTAAACCTGCGCCCAGCCCATGCCAACGCGCGGTGGCCCATGAGACAGGGGTTGCCTGGGACGTTGGCTGAACACCGGCACAGCAACCGGGCAATGCCTTGAGCAGTTCGCGGATGGCGATCATCGGTGCCGAGGGCGGTGGCGGCAGATGTTCATCGGCAGTGGTCAAGCAGTGCGCCAGCGCTTCGAGCACGGCGGGCATGGGCTCGTGGACGCCAAGCATTTTTACCTGCCAGTCATTGGCGATGGTTTCGAAACACAACTCGACACCCGCCTGAGCGGCACGCTCGCGCAGCGGCTGCAACAGGTTTTCTAGACCGGCAGGCACGCCGCAGTCAAATCGCCAGCGCAGGTACAGCGCGCCTTCGTCAGTGTCATTGGCCATGGCCTGGCTGAATGTCAGCGCCGACAGGTCCCGTCGTCCCCGTGAACGATCCTGGGCGAACGTGCGCAAGCCACGGTGGGCGCTGGTCTGGCCGCGAATCAAGCCGGCCCGTTCTTCCTTGACGGGCGGGCGCAGGAACGGGTTATTCGGTGGAAGCTGCCACCCGCGCGTGGCAGGCGGCAGGTGCAAGGCGTCGAGCATGGCCTTGAGGGCTGCGAGGCTTTGCTCCGATAACTCTTCGGTGTCGTTGCGTGCCAGCGCCAGGGCGCCCTGGACCTGCTGCTGGCGCGCAGTGAGCAAGGCGAACTCTTCGCGTAACGGCGCCCAGTCGCTGTGTGCGAAAAAACTCAGCCAGTCGTACAACAGCGCCTCGATCTGTGTGGTCGAGTCGCTTTGGATGTCGAGGGTAAAGTCGATATCCAGCACGGCCTGTCCGCCAAAGTGATACGGCACCGAGGCGTGCACTGCCGTTGCCAGGCGTCGATCCTTGAGTTCAGCGAGCAAGCCGCCCGGCGCCGCACTGTTGAGCCAGGTACAGAGAAACGCCAGCGCTTCGCGCGGTGCATCACAGGTGATGACCTGGTGCAGATGATGATCGGCAGCGTGCTGATAGCCCCGCGCTTGCCCGGCCATCAGCGCCGGTGGCGCAGCCTGGGGATGCAGCGGGCCAGGGCTCAACTGCGTACTGAATCGCTGCGCCAGCGCTTCCAGGTCTTCCTGGGATTGCGGGCCGGCCAGGCTCAATGTCATCTGCCCGCTCTGATAGAAGCGTTGATGAAATTCGCGCAGCGCCTGCTGAAAGGTCTCACGTTCCACTGGCAGGCTGTCGCGATTGCCCGCATGAAAGCCGCGCAGCGGATGATCAGCGGCCAGGCCCTTCAGCAAGGCTACCTGTTGCTGCGCCTTGGCATCCTGAGACCAGGCCACGAACTCCGCATGCAGCACTTCGCGCTCGCGCAGTTGGTCGTCAATGGCCAGGCGAGGGTGCGTCAGCATGTCGGCCAAGCGCACCAGCCCTTCGTCGAAGGTCGACACCGGCAGCTCGAAAAAGAACTCGGTGACGCGCTCCCGGGTGCTGGCATTCACTTGCCCGCCATGACGCTGTACGTAGGCCATCAGCCCTTCGCCTGTAGGAAAACGCTCAGTTCCCAGAAACAACAAGTGCTCTAGAAAATGCGCCAGCCCCGGCCATGCCAACGGCGCGTCATGACTGCCCGCCGCCACGCGTAAAACGGCGGCGCAGCGCTTCAAGCGCGGCGCATGGCGCAGGCAAAGGTGCAGGCCATTGGCCAAAGTCAGGTGCAGAGGGTGAGGGTGAACCGGCGCAGGCATGGGCACTTCCGAAACGGGGCAAGTGCCTATGCTAGCAAACCCGATGGGTCAGGGCTTGTGCAGTGCGCCGTAAAGCTCGGGGCGACGGTCCTGCAAGTAGTGATTGGCGGCGCGGGCGTCGAGGATCGCTTGCCGCTCAAGCGTGCCGACGATCAACGTTTCATCCAGCCCCGCCTGGGCGATGCGCTGACCATCCGGCGCGGCAATGCTGCTTTGGCCGCAGTAGTGAATATCGCCCTCGTGCCCACAGTAATTGGCGTAGGCCACGAAACACTGGTTCTCGAACGCCCGCGCTCGCACGGTGACGTCGGCGACAAAGTCGAACGGCACCATATTGGCGGTGGGCACCAGGATCAACTCGGCACCGGCCAGGGCCAGGCGACGCGTGTTTTCCGGAAACTCCAGGTCGTAGCAAATCAGCAAACCCAGCTTCCAGCCGTTCAATTCCACCAACGGGAAGTCGTCGTCACCGGCGCTGAACATCGAATGGTCCAGGTCGCCAAACAGATGCGTCTTGCGGTAGTTGCACAGGCGTGTGCCGTGGGCGTCGATCAACTGCACGGCGTTGTAGACCTGGCCATCCTCGGTCCGCTCCGGATAACCGTACAGAATCGCCAACCCGGCACTTTGCGCGATGTCGGCAATGGTTTGGGCAGACTCGCCATTCTGAGCCTCGGCCAAGGCGCCTGCAGCCTCGGCGCCAATGTTGTAGCCCGTCAGGAACATCTCCGGCAACACGAGCACATCGGCTCCCGCTGCTTCGTGCGCCAGTTGCCGCAGGCGTGTGAGATTACCGGCGACATCCAGCGGCAGTGGCGGGCATTGGTACAGGGCGACACGCATGTCAGGCTCCTTATTCGGGCAGGGCGATGGGCCCAATCTCGTCAAACACATCGCCGGGCCCCGGGTTTTCCGGGTGGGTGCTGCCGCCGAAGTGGGTCATGATGCCCCACACCGCGTTCAGCGAGGTCTGCACCGCGCCTTCAACCCAGGCCGGTGTCCAGGAAACGTCGTCGCCGGCGATAAAAATCCCACGTTGCTCGGCGGGCATGTCCTTCTGCATGAAGTGCGCATACATGCGCTGGTTATACCGATAATGGCCGGGCAACGCGCCTTTGAAGGCACCGAGGAAATGCGGATCAGCTTCCCAGGACACAGTAATCGGGTCGCCGATGATGCGTGCCTTGATGTCGACTTTCGGGTAGATCTTGGCCAGCGCGTCGAGTGCCAGCTTGACCCGCTTGTCGATGGGCTGGGGCAACATTTTCAGCGCGTCGCTCATCCACGAGTAGGACAGGCAGATCACGCCCGGCTTGTCGTCGCCGTTATCGAACAGATAGGTGCCACGGGTCAGGCGGTCGGTGAGGGTCATGCTCATCAGGTCGCGGCCGGTTTCCGGGTCTTTGTCTTTCCAGAACGGGCGGTCGACCATGACGAAGGTTTTCGATGACTGCATGTAACGAGTGCGGTCCAGGGCCATCCACATTTTTTGCGAAAACAGGGTTTCGTCGCATTCGATCTGGGTGGTCAGCAGCCAGCTCTGGCAGGTGGTCAACACGGCGGCGTACTCGCGGGTGTCACCGTAGTTGTCGGTGACGGCGAAACGACCGTCGGCGGCGTGGGCGATGCGCTTCACCCCGGCCCGTGGCGCGCCTCTGTGCAATGAGCTGAGGCTGGTACCGGCGGGCCAGTGGGCACAGCGCTCGGGTACGTGACGCCAAATGCCCATGGGCACTTGCGCCACACCGCCGACCACCAGGTGTTGATGGTCGTCACAGTTGGTCATTACCACGCGGAAGATTTCCAGCATCGAGTTGGGGAAGTCCGAGTCCCAGCCGCCGGTGCCGAAACCGACCTGGCCGAAGACTTCGCGATGATGGAACGACAGCTTGGCGAACGCTTTGGAGGTGGCGACGAAATCGTAGAAGGTGCGGTCGTCCCACAGCGGAACCAGTTTATTCCACAGCGCCTTGAGGCGCGGCACGTCGCGGTCGCGGATCGCTTGCTGGATATCGCTGAACTGAGAACCGGCTTCCAGGGCGTCGGCCCAGGCGTCGGCCACTTCCTGGAACAGTGCAGGCAAGTCGGACAGTTTTTGCGCGTAGTGGGTCTGGCCTTCCAGATCGATGACGGTACTGCCGGATGCCGGCGTCAGCGGGTTGGGGAAGGGTTTGGTTTCCAGGCCCAGTTTGTCCACATAGTGATAGAAGGCGGTGGATGACACTGGAAAACGCATCCCCCCCAGCTCGGCGATAATGCCTTCGGCGCCTTCAAAAGCCTGGGAGCGCAGGCGACCGCCCATCTTCGAGGCTTCGTACACCACCGGCTTCAAGCCCAGCTTCATCAGTTCGTAGGCCGCCACCAGCCCCGCAATGCCGGCGCCTACGATCGCCACTTCAGCGCCGTGATTGGCGGCAGGAATACTGCCCAGGCCGGCGGGATGCTCGATCCAGTCATCAAAGGCAAACGGAAAGTCCGGGCCGAAGATCGTGATGGGTTTTTTACCGTCAGTGGGGTGGCGATGGGGCTTGGCGATGCTGCTGGACGGAATGCTCATGGCTGACCTTACTGACGACTCGGCGGGAGAGGGCCCGTTGAGTATAGGAAAAGATGGCAGCCAGTTTAGGGAGCGTTGCGCTCGTTAATAAGACGCAATGTGTCGTCGGATTGCACTTATTTTAGTCATTATGACGAGCTGTTTGGTCAGATAGGTTGTCCACGGTTCAATTTGTTACTGAGAATGATCGAAGTCGTGGTTTTCTCCACACCATCGACACTGCCGATCTGATCGAGCAATTGATCCAGCTGCTCCGGCGACTCAGTGCGCAGCCACGCCACATAATCAAACTCGCCGCTCACCGCGCACAACTGCTGGACCTGAGCCATTGCACTCAACCTGCGCAGCACCTCCTTGCCCGAACGCGGCTGCACGGTAATCCCGACATAAGCCTGCAAACCGCCATCCGCCAAGCGCTGGCCCAGGCGCACGCCATAACCGGTAATCACCTGGGTTTTCTCCAGACGGGCCAGGCGCGACGTCACCGTGGTACGCGCAATGCCGAGTTGCCGGGCAAGCATTGCCACGCTTTCGCGAGCGTTGAGCTGCAAGGCGGCGATCAGTTGGCGGTCGATCTCGTCCAGGGTGGGCAAGGGGAGAAGCTCCAGTGCGGGGGTCGTGGGCATGCATGTTACAGGCTTGGTTCGGCTTACAGAACCGCTACGCCAGACACACGAAAGCCGCGCAATGCGCGGCTTTTTTTGGCTCAAGTGCCACCCTCCAACCGTGGTTTGGCCTCTCTGGCGCCTTATCTACTTTGAACTTATCCCAGACCCCATCCCCCTAAAGATTTGCAGATAACCCTGGCCCAGGCAGACCCTGGGTTTCCCACTTACACGCAAAGGTTTGGTGAGTTATGAAGAGTGAACAAGTCGAAGGCGTTACAGAGAAGCTTGCCGGCAAGGCACAGAGCGCCGTGGGTAAATTGTTTGGTGATTCGAAGCTGGAAGCCGAAGGCGCTGGACGCCAAGCTGCCGGGCAACTGACTCAAACTTATGGCGACGCGCTGGACAGCGTATCGACTTTCGTTAAGGAAAAACCGGTTGCGGCCATCGCGATTGGTGCAGTGGCTCTGTTGGTGCTGGACCGTTTGTTGCGCCGTTGAGGTGAGTGGGGCCTCCCACGCCTGTTAACAGGCTGCCAATGGTGGGCTGCTGCATTCCGTGAACTCGTTTGTTATGGATGCTCGCGGCACGCTGGCGGGAGGCTCAAGTCTCTCAGTAATGGTTGTTACTGCCTCGTAACAAAGGGGAGCCCGCCATTGCGGGCTTAGACTCGTTTTTTAGCCGTGTCGTAAATTTCGCTGTCACGACGAGCTCCGACAGCAACGATTAGAACCTCGATTTTCTTCCCATCGACCCGGTAGACGATTCGAGTGTCGCCCGTCCGGATTCTGCGACACCCAGCCAAGCTGCCGCTTAAAGGTTTTCCGCTTTTGTCAGGCTCGCCGTTTTCAATCCTGTCTTCAATCACGTCAAGGATCCGGTTTGCCGCCGCAGAACCAAGCTTATCGAAATCTTCTTCTGTATCCGGGTGGTATATGACGACCCAAACCATCGCAAATCCTTAGTCTTTTCTGGCGTACCTGGTCCGCATATCTGCGTGGGAAATAGCCTTTTGTGGGTCGAAATTTGCCAATCGATCACGTGCCGTCGCTTCAATACGAAGGTCTTCAAGCTCATCAAGCATCTCTTGGTAAGCCTGGACGTTTACGATGACTGCTGCGGGCTCATTATCTTTGAACACAACCAGATGATCGGTGGTGCGGCTCGATACCTCTTTGAGCTTCGCACTGAATCCTCGAACCATCGCGGTAACCGATACGGCCTGATCAGCTCGCTCAAGCAACGCTGCCATGACTGTTACTCCATACGAAATACACATGAAACACAGATATGCATACGATGATGCGTTAAATACTGTGCGTTTACCTGCGTAAAGTATTGCGCAGCATTTCACGCTATTCAACCATTGGTTGAATATATTTATGTACGAAAAGTGGTGTTTTCGCTTCGTGTACTCGCAATGACTTCGGAGCTCATGGGATTCCCAACAAGGTTGGTAACTGAGCGGAATGAGGGCGTAGCGGAGAAAATGACGGTGGACGCTTTTTGGACACTTTTGGCTTTATGGAGCAATAGACAGAGCAAAAAAGGGGAATTATAAAACGACAAAGGCCACGTAATACGTGGCCTTGAAGGTGGTGGGCCCACACGGACTTGAACCGTGGACCAAAGGATTATGAGTCCTCTGCTCTGACCAACTGAGCTATAGGCCCTTGTAACTGGACGCGGATTATAACGACGGTTTCCTCGCTGTGCCATCCGTAAAATCCCTCATCCGTGTACGAAGGAAGGTTTCGGCAAATAGCTCCGGTGGCAGGGGCAGGCTGACGATGTAGCCTTGCATCTGTTCACAGCCTTCTGCGGCGAGGAATGCTTGCTGGGCGGGGTTCTCCACGCCTTCGGCGATGATGGTGAATTGCATGCTGTGGCCGAGGGCGATGATGGCGCGCACGATGGCGACGTCGTGAGGGTCGTCGGGCAGGCCGCGGACGAAGGATTGGTCGATCTTGAGGAAGTCCAGCGGCAGGCGCTTGAGGTAGCTGAGGGACGAATAGCCGGTGCCGAAATCATCGATTGCCAGTTGTACGCCCAGTCTTTTGAGCTGGTGCAGCACCGCCAGTGCTTCTTCCGCCTGGCTCATGATGAAGTTTTCGGTGATCTCCAGTTGCAGGCAGCCGGGCTCCAGGCGGTAATCGCGCAGCAGTTGTTCGATGCGCGACAACAGATTGGGGTGTCGCAGCTGCGCGCCGGCGAGGTTGACCGACAGCGGCCCGAAGTCCTCGAAAGCGCCTTGCCAGACATGCAGCTGTCGACAGGCCTGTTCCAGTACCCAATCGCCAATTTGCAAAATAGTGCCGTTCTCTTCGGCCAGGGCGATGAAGTGTTCGGGCGGGACGTCGCCGAAGGTGGGGTGGTGCCAGCGAATCAAGGCTTCGGCGCCGATCAGTTCGTGGGTGATCAGGCTGCGTTTGGGTTGGTAGTACAGGCTCAACTCTTCACGTTCGATGGCGCGGCGCAGCTCATGCTCCAGCGCTACGCGTTCATTGGCCTGGGCCGTCAGGTCGCGGGTGTAGCTTTCAACACGGTTGCGGCCCTTGGCTTTGGAGCGGTACATCGCGGCGTCGGCGTTTTTGACCAGGGTGGCGACGTCGGTGCCGTCCTGTGGGTACAGGCTTGTACCGATACTCGCGCTGATAAAGAACTCGTGTTCGCCGGCCTGGAAGGGCGGTGTGAAGCAATCGAGCAGTTTGTTCGCCAGGTATTGCGCGTCGCTGGCCTGTTGCAGGCCGGGCAGCAGGATGATGAATTCATCGCCGCCCAGGCGGGCGACGGTGTCGATATCGCGCAGTTGTTCCTTGAGGCGTACGGCGATGTCTTTGAGCAGCAGGTCACCGACCGGGTGGCCCAAGCTGTCATTGATGTGTTTGAAGCGGTCCAGGTCGAGAAACAGCACGGCGCCTTGATTCCCGCTTTCCTGCTGGCCATTGAGGGCCGCTTGCAGTCGACTTTCAAACAGCGTGCGGTTGGGCAGGCCGGTCAATGGATCGTGATGGGCCTGATAGTCGAGGCGCGCCTGGGCGAGCTTGAGGCTGGAGATGTCGGCAAATACCGCGACGAAGTGGGTGACCACCTGGTCGCTATTGCGCACCGCGCTGATGGTGAGCCAGCTTGGGTAAAGCTCTCCGTTCTTGCGGCGGTTGGAAATCTCGCCCTGCCAGTGTCCCTGGGTCGTCAACTGGTGCCACATTGCGGCATAGAAGGCGCTGTCGTGCAGGCCGGAGGCGAGCAGGCGCGGGGTGTGGCCAAGTGCTTCGGCTTCGCTGTAGCCCGTGATTTCGCTGAACGCGCGATTGACGGCGCTGATGTTCTGCCGCGTATCGGTGATCAAGACGCCTTCGGCAGTGCTCTCGAACACGGTGGCGGCCTGTTGCAGTTTTTCCTGCATTTGCTGGCGTTCGGTGATGTCGCGGGCGATGGTCAGCATGCAGTCTTCTTCGCCTATGGGCAGCGGGCGGCTGGACAGTTCGCAGAGGCGAATCCGACCATCGACATGGCGAATACGGCAGATGAAGTCGCGCACAAAGCCGTCGCGCTTCATCAATTCCAGCATGTGCTTGCGTTCATTGAGGTCGACCCAAATGCCAAGGTCCAGGGTGGATTGATCGAGCGAGGTGGCGCTGGTGTAACCGGTCAGGTGGCTGAAGCCTTCGTTCACTTCTATCAGCAGGCCATCGCTTTGACGGCTCAGCAACAAGCCATCGGGGGAGGCATGAAACGCCTTGGCGAACTTCTGCTCGGACAGCAGAAGTGCCTCTTCCGTACGTTTGGCCTCGCTGATGTCGATCATGAGGCCGCGCAGCACCGGTTCCGGGCCGTATTTGATCAGGCTGACAATGTCGCGCACCCACAGGCAGCGGCCGTCGGCGGTGATGACACGGTAGTCGATGCTGTGATCACGGTTAGCGCGGGTTTCACGGTAGCAATAGGTTTCGGCGCGCACCAGGTCGGCGGGGTGAATGATGTTGCGCCAGAAGCCGGGGATCAGCCAGTGGGCACGGGGGTAGCCAAGCAGTTCCTCAGCATGGGGCGACACGTAGCTGTAGGTGAAATCGCTGATGCTGGCTTCCCAGGCGATGGCGGACAGGCTCTCCACCAGGCCGCGATAGTGGTACTCGCTGCTGCGCAGTTGCTGCTCAAGGGCCACTCGGCGGGAAATTTCCGAGCTGAGCCGGCGATTGATTCGAATGACTATGGCCAGCACTGTACTCAGCAGCAACACCGCAGGCAGGCCGTACATCAACAGATCTGCCCAGAACGTGCGGTGATCGCTGAAACTGCCCACCCAGTGCTGCTGGATCGCATCGGTTTCGGTTGGGCTGAGATCTGCGAGGACCTTGTCCAGGATACCCACCAGTATTTTTTCATCCCGTGGTACGCCCATTGCCAACTGATAGCGGTAGGGCGTTTCACCGCTGACGTATAAACCATCGAGTTTCAGTTGGCGCAGGCTCCAGACGCTGGACGCCAGGTCACTGACTACCGCATCCACTTCATCGATGGCCAGGGCCTGCAGCGTGGAGCTGACGTTAGGCATCGCGACGAGATTGAGGTCCGGGTGGTGGGTGCGCAGTAATTCATGGGGCGCGTAGTTTTCCACCACGGCGATTTTCAGTCCGTACAAGTCCTTGAGGCTGCGTGGTTTCGCACCGCCTTCATGGGCCAGTATCACGATGGGAAAGTCGATATAGGGGCGCGTGAAGGCCAGGAAGCTCTGGCGTTCCGGGGTGGACATGACGCCGGGTAGCAGATCGAGCTGATTGTTGCGCGCTTGTTCGAGCACGGCGGTCCAGTTCGCCGGCTCGATCAACTTGACCCTGATGCCCAGGCGATCCTGGATCAGGCGTACATAATCGGCGGCCAGGCCCTGGTAGCGGCCATTTTCATCACGGTATTCAAAAGGTGGCCATGACGCATCCACCCCAAGGCGCAGCTCCTGATGGTCCGTCAGCCAGCTACGCTCATCATCAGTGAGAGTCATCGCGCCAGCCGTTGCGGTCCAGGTCAGCAGCGACAGCAGTATCACGGTCGGCAATCTGGGCATAACGGTCTCGTTATGGCACGGGGAATGTCTCGAGTGTAGACGGGCATTGCGAGGGCGGGGCGTTGCGGGGCAGTTAATCTTTGGAAAAAAATGCCTGGAAAGCAAAACCCCCGGCCTGGGCCGGGGGTTCTGTTATCACTCGTCGAGGAAGGAGCGCAGATGCTCGCTTCGCGTCGGGTGGCGCAACTTGCGCAGCGCCTTGGCTTCGATCTGACGGATCCGCTCACGGGTCACGTCAAACTGCTTACCGACTTCCTCAAGGGTGTGGTCGGTATTCATGTCGATGCCGAAACGCATGCGCAGTACCTTGGCTTCACGGGCAGTGAGGCCGGAGAGTACGTCGCGAGTCGCTTCCTTGAGGCTCTCAACAGTGGCGACATCGATAGGCGACTGCATGGTCGAGTCTTCGATGAAGTCACCCAGATGGGAGTCTTCGTCATCACCAATCGGCGTCTCCATGGAGATCGGCTCTTTAGCGATCTTCAATACCTTGCGGATTTTATCCTCAGGCATTTCCATGCGTTCGCCCAGCTCTTCCGGGGTCGGTTCGCGACCCATTTCCTGCAACATCTGCCGGGAAATACGGTTGAGCTTGTTGATGGTCTCGATCATGTGCACCGGAATACGGATGGTGCGGGCCTGGTCGGCGATCGAGCGAGTGATCGCCTGACGGATCCACCAGGTGGCATAAGTCGAGAACTTGTAGCCGCGACGGTATTCGAACTTGTCCACAGCCTTCATCAGGCCGATGTTGCCTTCCTGGATCAGGTCGAGGAATTGCAGGCCGCGGTTGGTGTACTTCTTGGCGATGGAGATCACCAGACGCAAGTTGGCTTCAACCATCTCTTTCTTCGCGCGGCGGGCCTTGGCCTCACCGATCGACATGCGACGGTTGATGTCCTTGATCTCGGCGATCGTCAGGCCAGTTTCAGTCTCCAGTGCGCTCAGTTTCTGCTGGCAACGGATGATGTCCGGCTGCAGGCGACCAATGGCTTCGGCGTATTTCGACTTGCCTTTGGCCAGAGCGTCACTCCAGGTTTCGTCAACTTCGTTGCCCGGGAATTGGCGCAGGAAGTCGGTACGCGGCATGCGCGCATCACGGACACAGAGCTGCATGATGGCACGCTCTTGTGCACGCAAACGCTCGAGGGCGCTACGAACCCGTTCAACCAGGCCTTCGAATTGCTTGGGCACCAGCTTGATCGGCATGAACAGCTCAGCCAGGGCCAACAGCTCGGCAATAGCCTGCTTGTTGCCACGACCATGCTTTTTCAGCGCCTTGCGGGTGATTTCCATTTGATCGGAAACCGCACCGAAACGCTGGGCAGCGACGACCGGGTCTGGACCGCTTTCGACTTCTTCTTCGTCGTCGGTGCTGGCTTCAGCCTCGTCGTCGTCGGTATCGTCGTCCGCTTTCGGCGCTTTTGGATCAACCGGCGGCGGTACTTCGGCGGCAGGTGGCGCAATGCCGTCGTCCGGGTCGATATAACCGCTCAGGACGTCGGACAGGCGGCCACCTTCGGTGGTGACGCGAGTGTACTCGGAGAGAATGTGGTCAACCGTGCCAGGGAAGTGCGCGATTGCGCCCATCACTTCACGGATGCCCTCTTCGATACGCTTGGCGATTTCGATTTCGCCTTCACGTGTCAGCAACTCGACGGTACCCATTTCACGCATATACATGCGCACAGGGTCAGTCGTGCGACCGATGTCGGTCTCCACCGCGGCCAACGCGGCAGCGGCTTCTTCAGCGGCTGCCTCGTCGGTATCGGCGTCGGCCAACATAAGGGCGTCCGCATCCGGAGCACTCTCGTGTACGGGGATCCCCATGTCATTAATCATGCGGATGATGTCTTCCACCTGCTCAGGATCTGAAATATCCTCAGGCAGGTGGTCGTTGACCTCTGCGTAAGTCAGATACTTCTGCTCACGACCAAGGGTGATCAACTCTTTGATACGAGACTGCTGTTGCGCTTTTCCGGACATAACACCCTATCCACTGAAGGTCTTGGCGGGCAAAAAACAAGCCGAGGATTATACCCGAGCTATGACCTCACACGCCAGCTGAGGTCGGGTTTGATGTGCAAACGTTCTGTTTTAAAAGGTCGCGCATCTGTTTTGCTATCTGAATTTGCTCTTCAGCCGACAATCCCGGCTGTCTTGCTCTCTTAATGAGCTCATCGAGGGTCTGTGTGTGCTGACCCGCGGATAACCTATTAATGGTGTCTAAAAACTGTTGTTCAAGGTTATCGCCGTCAATTAGCCACTCCTTTTCCGCAAGTGCCTTTAACAAACGGCCCTGTTCCGTGCCATGCCAGCGAGCCATCAGCTGGATTGAGTTTAGCTTAGGATTTTTCTGCACGGCCTCGATCAAGGCGATAAGCACCTGAGCGTAGGTGTTGCTCGCGTTGGCGAAATGGTCGGCGCTTTCAACCTTGCCCGCCAATTGCGGGTGATGGATGAGCGTGCGCAAGGCAATCAGCGTCGGCGCTTCCACGGCAACCGGAGTGCGCGGGGCATGGGCCTCATCGCGGTCGCCGCGTTTGCCATTCTTGCTCCAGGGCTTCTTGTCCCATTTTTTGCCGCCGGCGCCGGGCTTTTTCGGCGTCCATTCCTGCTGGGGCGCATACGCCTCCTGCGGTTGGTGGAAGTCGGAATAGTCCGGCATGGCGTCGTAATCCATGCCAGGGTCGTAGGCCGGTGGTGCATCTTGCGGTGCGTTATGCACCAGCTGGCTGACGGCTTCGCCGCTCAAACCGGTGATTTCCAGCAAGCGCATGCGCATCAGTGATTTCAGGTTGGCGCCGGGGACTTTATCGATCAGCGGCGCTGCGAGGGTGGCCATATGGGCCTTGCCTTCAAGCGAGCGCGGGTCGGCCTCTTCGGTCAGTTGCTGGAAGAAATAGTCCGCCAGCGGCTGTGCGTGTTGATTGATGCGGGCACGGAACGCGTCGGTGCCTTCGGAGCGCACCAGGGTGTCCGGGTCTTCGCCTTCGGGCAGGAACAGAAAGCGTGCGCGGCGCCCATCCTGCAGGCTCGACAGCGTGGCCTCGAGTGCGCGCCAGGCGGCGTTGCGGCCGGCCTGGTCGCCGTCGAAGCAGAACAGCACGCTGGGCACCACGCGAAACAAGCGTTTCATGTGTTCTTCGCTGGTGGCGGTACCGAGCGTCGCCACTGCATTGCGCAGGCCTTGCTGGGCCAGGGCGATAACGTCCATATAGCCTTCAACCACGATGATTTCGTCGAGGTTGCGGTTGTTCTTGCGTGCCTCAAACAGCCCGTAGAGTTCCTGGCCCTTATGGAAAACCGGGGTTTCCGGAGAGTTCAGGTACTTGGGCTTGTCGTCCCCCAGCACGCGGCCACCGAACGCGATGATGCGGCCGCGGCTGTCGCGTATCGGAAACATCACGCGGTCACGGAAGCGGTCGTAGCGCTTGCCGGTCTCGGCGTTTTCCACCAGCAGGCCGGCATCAATCATGGCTTTTTGCTGGAGTGTATCGCTGCTCAGGTGCTTGTACAGATTGTCCCAGCCGGGCGGCGCAAAACCGAGGCCGAAGTCCCGGGCGATTTCACCGGTGAGGCCGCGGCCCTTGAGGTAGTCGACGGCGGCTTTGCGCTGCGGATGGCTTTTAAGTGCCTGTCGATAGAAGTCGGCGGCGGCGGTCAGCAGTGGATACAGCGGCGAGTCAGTGGGCTGTCGCGGTTTGTGCGCGCGGCCACTTTCTTCGCGGGGGATTTCCATGCCGGCGGCTTTTGCCAGGTCCTCGACGGCCTGGGGGAAATCCAGGTTGTCGTGGTCCATCAGGAAGCCGAGGGCGTTGCCGCCTGCACCGCAACCGAAGCAGTAATAGAACTGCTTGTCCGGGCTTACGCTGAACGACGGGGTTTTTTCTTTATGGAACGGGCAGCAGGCGGTGTAGTTCTTGCCGGCTTTTTTCAGTTGCACGCGTGAGCTGACGACATCGACGATGTCGGTGCGGTTCAGAAGGTCGTCAATAAAGCTCTGGGGAATCAGCCCGGCCATGGCGTTCTCGTCATCACTGCGTGTAAATGAGGGCCCGTGAAATGTTCAAGCGCACGTTGGGTGCTTGATCATTATCGTCTGCATGGGATGTCAGAGAGTGTATCTGTCGAACATTCGCTGACGTTAGTTTCTATCAGTGTTCGACGAATAAAAGTTGCCCGTGAGTCCGGTCTTGACCTGTGGGCGGTCTCGGAAGCTCAGCTATGGGCACAGTCGACACAGTATGATCGCCTGCTTGAAGAATTAGGTGTGCTCGTCAGTAGCCTTGTTAGGCTCGTCAGAAGAGACGTGCACCGCTGGCAAAAGAGCCAGTCCTGACGTTTGAAGCGGTGTCTCGGTCGCGTGTGCGGCGTCGACGATGAAGCATCAAGCGATATCCGCAAATGCCAACAGCCCGGCTGAGGGCCGGGCTTGGCAGAAGCTTGCTACGAACGTCTGTGTATTAGTACAGACGAACGGCGCGGCGCTGCTCGCGCTGAACTTTCTTGGCGTGACGCTTAACAGCGGCTGCTGCTTTACGCTTACGCTCAGAAGTTGGCTTCTCGTAAAATTCGCGGCTACGAACTTCAGCCAGAACACCGGCTTTTTCGCAGGAGCGCTTGAAACGACGCAGAGCTACGTCGAAGGGTTCGTTCTCTTTTACTTTGACGGCTGGCATCCAGAGCTACCTTCTTTCATTACCGGGATCAACGTTCTCGTCGCAAAAAATTCGCGGCTGAGGTCGTCGGTTTTTAAGGGTTGCGGATGTTAACCCCTCATTGGCAGGAATGCAAAGCCTCTGATCGAAAACCGCTAGGCGGGAGGGGGAGTGGCGACTATTATGCGCGCCTTCGAATTCAGCCTCTACAAGGCGCAAACCCATGCTAGTACTGGGACTTGAAACCTCCTGCGACGAAACCGGTGTCGCACTTTACGACAGTGAACGCGGGCTCCTGGCCGATGCACTGTTCAGTCAGATCGACCTGCATCGCGCCTATGGCGGCGTGGTGCCGGAGCTTGCCAGCCGTGATCACGTCAAACGTATGCTGCCATTGATCCGCCAGGTGCTGGATGAAGCCGGCTGCGTGCCGACCGAGATCGATGCCATTGCCTATACCGCAGGCCCCGGATTGGTCGGAGCCCTGCTGGTTGGGGCTTCCTGTGCTCAGGCGCTGGCATTTGCCTGGGGCATTCCGGCCCTCGGTGTGCACCACATGGAAGGTCATTTACTGGCCCCGATGCTGGAAAAAACACCGCCGGCGTTCCCGTTCGTCGCTTTGTTGGTTTCGGGGGGGCATACGCAGCTGGTTCAGGTCGACGGCATCGGTCAATACACGTTGTTGGGCGAGTCGCTGGACGACGCCGCCGGCGAAGCATTCGACAAGACCGCGAAGATGATGGGGCTCAATTATCCCGGCGGTCCGGAAATCGCCCGGCTCGCCGAAAAAGGCGTGGCCGGTCGTTACACATTCCCACGGCCGATGTGTGATCGCCCTGGTTTGATGTTCAGCTTCAGCGGCCTGAAAACCTCGGCGTTGAATACCTGGCAGCAGAGCGTCAGCGCCGGGGACGACGGCGAGCAAGCCCGTTGCGACATCGCGCTGGCGTTCCAGCAGGCCGTGGTAGAGACTTTAACCATCAAGTGCAAGCGTGCCCTGAAGCAGGCCGGCATGAAGCGGCTGGTGATTGCCGGCGGCGTCAGCGCCAACAAGGCCTTGCGCAGTTCGCTGGAGAAGATGCTCGGGGAGATGAAGGGCGATGTGTTTTACGCGCGTCCTGAGTTTTGCACCGACAATGGCGCAATGATCGCCTACGCCGGCTGCCAGCGCCTGCAGGCCGGGCAGCATGAAAGCCTGGCGATCAGCGTGCAGGCGCGTTGGCCGATGGAGCAGTTGTCGCCGTTGTAGGGGGTAACGTGGACCCTGTTAAAAATGCCGTTCGCGCCCGGCAAACAGGTCGCGTAGATTGCCGCGGTGGCGCCAGACGATCAGCAGTGTCAGTACGCTCATCGGCAGCAGCGCCGCCGGTTCCTGCCAGGCCAGCAAGGGCAGGGTGAGCGGTGTGGCGATCAGTGCCGCCAGTGAGCTGGTACGGGTCAGGTAGAACGTCAGCAGCCAGGCAAGTACCGCCAGTAAGGCTGCCGGAGGGTAGATGCCCAGCAGCATGCCGGCCGCCGTGGCAACACCTTTGCCGCCGCGAAAGCGGAAGTACAGGGGGAACAGGTGGCCGAGGACGGCGCAGATGCCCACCCAGGCCTGCTGTTGCAGGGTAAGGCCCGCGAGGCTGGCGATCAGTACGGGCAGCAGGCCCTTGCAGAGGTCGCCCAGCAGCGTCAGTACGGCAAGTTTTTTGCCGGCCAGGCGCAACATATTGGTGGCGCCGGCATTGCCTGAGCCACTCATTCGCGGATCGGGATTTCCCGTCAGGCGGCTGAGCAAAATGGCAAAGGACAGCGAGCCGAGCAGGTAGGCGAGAATCGCCAGTGACCAAAACATGCTAACTATTCCGGGCGAGGACGCCCTGATTCTAACGGGGCATCGCGCCCTTGTCGTGCTGCGGAGAAGAGTGCTTGGACAGAGTGTTTATCGAAGGCCTGGAAGTCGACACCGTGATCGGCGCCTACGACTGGGAGCGCGGCATCCGTCAATGCCTGCGCCTGGACCTGAGCTTTGCCTGGGACAACCGTCCGGCCGCCGCCGGTGACGACCTGAGCCTGGCCCTGGATTACGCCAGCGTGTCCGCGCGTATCCAGGCCTTTGCCGAACAGTCCCAATACCAACTGGTGGAAACCTTCGCCGAGCGCCTTGCCCAAGTGCTGATGAGTGAATTCCAGATTCCCTGGCTGCACCTCAAATTGACCAAGCCAGGAGCCGTCCCGGCCGCCAAGGGCGTGGGCGTGGAGATCGAGCGCGGATGTCGCTGACTCAGGTTTACCTTGGCCTTGGCAGTAATATCGAGCGCGAGCTCAATTTACGTGCGGGCCTTGATGCGCTGGCGAGCTTTTTGACGGACATGCGCTGTTCGGCGGTGTTCGAAAGCCAGCCGGTGGGTATCAAAAGCGGGCCGTTCTTCAATCTGGTGGTGTCGGGCTGCACCGACCTGCCGTTGATGGAGCTGGACCGCCGGTTGAAATCCATCGAGGCCGACAATGGTCGTTATGCGCCCGATCGCAAAGGCTTGCCGTTGGACATCGACGTGCTGCTGTATGGCGATCTGGTGGGTAATTTCGACGGTTTGATCCTGCCGCGCGCAGAAATCCTGAAAAACGCTTTTGTGCTGTGGCCGCTGTCGATGATGGCGCCGGATCGTGTTCACCCGGAGGCGGGCAAGACCATGGCCGAGCTGTGGCGAGATGCGCAAATTGAACAGGTGCTGGCGCCCGTGGCGTTTGAATGGCAGGGCCGGCAACTCACGGCAGACGTGCTTCTGTAGGAGCCGAGCTTGCTCGCGAAGAACGTGAACGATAACGCGGCGCTCTCAGGTTTTTCGCGAGCAAGCTCGCTCCTACAATGGGCTTTGTTGTTCCTTGTAGGCTTTGAGTGCGTTAAGCCGTTCGCGCTTGAGCGCCTCACCCAGCGCGGGGCCTTTGAAGCCTTTTTCCAGCAACGGTGCTACCTGCACCTCGCGCGCAACCTTCGCTGCGCCACGCAAATAATCGGCCTGTGGATAAGTTCGCTGTTCAAAGCCCTTGCGACCCCGCGCATCCATCTCGCAGGCGAGCACAAACTCCTCAAAGCGTTGCGGGCGACGGTAGACGTCAAAACTCTGCAGCAACTCCAGTAGTGTCGAGGCCTTCAGTTCCAAGGCTCGATGGCCGTGGGTGTGATATTGGCCCACCAGCAGCGCCAGTTCCTGGCAATCCCTTGGCACTTTGAAGCGTTCATTGACGGTCTTGATCAGCTTCAAGCCCCGATGTTCGTGGGCAATATGCTGCGGCAACTTATCCACAGGCGTCAGGCCCTTGCCTAAGTCGTGCAGCAGGCAGGCCCAGCGTACGGTCAGCGGTTGCTTGTACAAGGCCGCCTGCTCCAACACGCTCAATGTGTGCAGGCCCGTGTCGATCTCGGGATGATGGGCTGCGGGCTGCGGCACGCCGAACAGCGCATCCACCTCCGGCATCAAGGTTTTCAGCGCATTGCAGTCGCGCAGCACCTGGATAAACACCTGAGGCTGATCTTCCATCAGTGCCCGGGAAATTTCTTTCCAGCTGCGCTCCGGGGTCAGCGCCTCCAGTTCGCCGGATTCGCTGAGCTGACGCATCAGCGCAAGCGTTGGCGCAGCCACGGTGAATCCGAGGTGCGCATAACGCGCGGCGAAGCGCGCAACGCGCAGCACTCGCAAGGGATCTTCGGCGAAAGCGGGCGATACGTGACGTAAAATACGCGCGTCCAGATCGCGCTGGCCGTGGTAAGGGTCGGTCAGATTACCCTCATCGTCTTCAGCCATGGCATTGATGGTCAGGTCGCGACGAATCAGGTCTTCTTCCAGCGTGACTTCGGGGCTGGCGTGAAATACGAAGCCGCCGTAACCCCGGCCACTTTTGCGTTCGGTGCGGGCCAGGGCGTATTCATCGCCGTTTTTCGGGTCCAGGAACACGGGGAAATCAGCACCGACCGGCTTGAAGCCTTTGGCCAGCATCTCTTCGGTGGTGGCGCCGACAACGACGCGGTCGATGTCGGTGACCTTGATGCCCAGCAGGCGATCACGCACCGCACCGCCGACTTTGTAGATTTTCATGAAAAAGCCTCCATTAGCGGCACAGGATACCGCCTGTGCCTGGCCAATGGAGGCTTTGCCGTTTCAGAGATGCACGACGGCCAGGTCCAGGCGGCCGTAGTCGTTGTCGTTGTGATCGCTGCGCGGTGGGACATGGTGGGTTTTCATCACTTGGTCGCCCTGCAGGGTTTCCAGGTGGATATCGAAGCCCCATAGCCGGTGCAGGTGCTTGAGCACTTCTTCGGTAGATTCGCCCAGGGGTTTGCGGTCGTGCTGCTGGTGACGCAAGGTCAGCGAGCGATCCCCGCGCACATCGATGCTGTAGATCTGCACGTTGGGCTCGCGGTTGCCCAGGTTGTACTGCGCCGCCAGGGTTTCGCGGATAGTCCGATAGCCCGGCTCGTCATGGATAGCCGGCACCACCAGGTCCTCCTTGAGGTCGTCGTCCATGATGCTGAATAGCTTCAGATCGCGAATCACCTGCGGGGACAGGTACTGCAAGATGAAACTCTCGTCCTTGAAACTGCTCATGGCGAACTTGATGGTGGACAGCCAGTCGCTGCCGGCGATTTCCGGGAACCAGCGGCGATCCTCTTCGGTTGGGTGCTCGCACATGCGACGGATGTCGCGGTACATCGCAAAGCCCAGTGCGTAGGGGTTGATGCCGTTGTAATAGGGGCTATCGAACCCGGGCTGGAACACCACGCTGGTGTGGGACGTGAGGAACTCCATCATGAAGCCGTCGGTGACCAGGCCTTCGTCGTACAGGTCGTTCATCAGGGTGTAATGCCAGAACGTCGCCCAGCCCTCGTTCATCACCTGAGTCTGGCGCTGCGGATAAAAGTATTGGGCGATCTTGCGCACGATGCGCACGATTTCCCGCTGCCAGGGTTCCAGCAAAGGGGCGTGCTTTTCCAGGAAATACAGGATGTTTTCCTGAGGTTCGGCGGGGAAGCGTGCATTGTCCTTGTCGCTGTTTTTGCCGGCACGCTTTGGAATGGTGCGCCACAGATCGTTGATCTGCTTCTGCAGGTGTTCCTCACGCTCCTGCTGGCGCAGACGTTCTTCTTCTGCCGAAATCGGATAGGGGCGTTTGTAACGGTCGACGCCGTAGTTCATCAGGGCGTGGCAGGAGTCGAGCAAATCCTCTACCGCGTCGATGCCGTGGCGCTCCTCGCATTGCATGATGTACTGCTTGGCGAACACCAGGTAATCGATGATCGAACTGGCATCGGTCCAGGTGCGGAACAGGTAGTTGCCCTTGAAAAAGCTGTTATGCCCGTAGCATGCGTGGGCCACCACCAGCGCCTGCATGCAGATGGTGTTTTCTTCCATCAGGTAGGCGATGCACGGGTCGGAGTTGATCACGATCTCGTAGGCCAGGCCCATCTGGCCGCGGGTGTAGGACTTTTCGGTGCTGAGGAAGTGTTTGCCATAGGACCAATGGTGATAACCCAGCGGCATGCCGACGGAGGCGTAGGCGTCCATCATCTGTTCGGCGGTGATCACTTCGATCTGGTTGGGGTAGGTGTCCAGCGCATAACCGGCCGCGATGCGGCTGATTTCCCGGTCATAGGCCTGGATCAGTTCAAAGGTCCACTCGGACCCGGTGGAGATAGGTTGGCGCTTATGCTCTTTTTTGGCGGTCATGTCACTAACCTGCGCTGGAAGAGTTCACGGAAGACCGGGTAGATATCGCCGGCCGAGACCAGTTGCTGCTGGGCGAACGTGTCGGCAAAGGCTTCGCCGATACGCTCGTATTCGAACCACAGCGCCTGGTGCTCACGGGGGGTAATTTCGACGTAGGTGTAGTACTGCACGAAAGGCATGATCTGGTTGATCAGGATATCCCGGCAGATCGGCGAGTCGTCGTTCCAGTTGTCACCGTCGGAAGCCTGGGCCGCATAGATGTTCCACTCATTGGCCGGGTAGCGTTCGGCCATGATTTCCTGCATCAGTTTCAGTGCGCTGGAGACGATGGTGCCGCCGGTTTCGCGCGAGTAGAAGAATTCCTCTTCGTCGACTTCCCGGGCGCTGGTGTGATGGCGGATAAACACCACGTCGATCTTGTCGTAGTTCCGTTTCAGGAACAGGTACAGCAGGATAAAGAAACGCTTGGCGATGTCCTTGGTGGCCTGGGTCATGGAGCCGGACACGTCCATCAGGCAGAACATCACGGCCTTGGAGCTGGGGTTGGGTTGCTTGACCAGCAGGTTGTATTTCAAATCGAAGGTGTCAAGAAACGGCACACGGTGAATACGCGCGCTGAGTTTCTCGATTTCGATTTCTATTTCCTGGATATCGCCGAAATTATCCGGTTCTTCGCGCTTCAAACGCGCCAACTCTTCCTTGGCGTGCTTGAGCTTTGCACGGCTGCTGCCTGACAGGGCGATCCGACGGGCGTGGGCTGAGCGCAAAGTGCGGATGATGTTGATACGGGACGGGTTGCCCTCGTTGCTGATACCGGCGCGTACGGTTTTGAAGGTGTCGGTGCCGGTCAGGTTGCGTTTGACCAGGTTGGGCAGCTCCAGGTCCTCGAACATGAATTCGAGGAACTCCTCCTGCGTGATCTGGAACACGAATTCGTCCATGCCCTCGCCGGAGTTGCCGGCCTTGCCCGCGCCCTTGCCTCCACCGCCTCCTTGAGGGCGCGCAATGTGTTCACCCGTGGTGAACTCCTTGTTGCCGGGATGCACAACGGTCTGCTTGCCGCCCCGGCCGTGGTGCAGCACGGGTTCGTCGATGTCGCGTCCCGGAATGCTGATTTGTTCGCCATGCTCCATGTCGGTGATGGAGCGGCGGCTGACGGCCTCTTCAACCGCCTTTTTGATATGGTCACGGTAACGCCGCAGGAAACGCTGGCGGTTTACCGTGCTCTTGTTCTTGCCATTGAGGCGTCGGTCGATCACATAGCTCATGGGGAGCCCTCCGGGCAGCTTCACGTTACAAGCTTCAAGCCGCGAGCTGGAAGCTTAAGGACAAGCGGTCGACTGCCAGGCGTAACGCCTGGCAGTGAGCACCTGTCGCTGCCTTATTGCGATTTGCGCACCCGCAGGTACCACTCGGAGAGCAGTCGTACCTGTTTGTCGGTGTAGCCGCGCTCGACCATTCGTGTGACGAAGTCGTTGTGTTTTTGCTGGTCCTCCTTGCTCGCCTTGGCGTTGAAGCTGATAACCGGCAGCAGATCCTCGGTGTTGGAGAACATTTTCTTCTCGATCACCACCCGCAGTTTCTCGTAGCTGAGCCAGGTTGGGTTCTTGCCGTTGTTGTTGGCGCGGGCGCGCAGCACGAAGTTGACGATTTCGTTGCGGAAATCCTTCGGATTGCTGATGCCGGCGGGTTTCTCGATCTTCTCCAGCTCTTCGTTGAGCGCCACGCGGTTGAGGATTTCGCCGGTTTCGGGATCGCGGTATTCCTGGTCCTGAATCCAGAAGTCGGCGTACAGCACGTAGCGGTCGAAGATGTTCTGGCCGTACTCGCTGTAGGACTCCAGGTAGGCGGTCTGGATTTCCTTGCCGATGAATTCGATATAGCGCGGCGCCAGGTATTCCTTGAGGAAACGCAGATAGCGCTCGCGGGTTTCGGCCTGGAATTGTTCCTGTTCGATCTGCTGCTCCAGCACGTAGAGCAGGTGCACCGGGTTGGCGGCGATCTCGTGGGGGTCGAAGTTGAAGACCTTGGAGAGGATCTTGAACGCGAAGCGTGTCGACAGGCCGTTCATGCCTTCATCGACGCCCGCCGTGTCACGGTATTCCTGGATCGATTTGGCCTTGGGATCAGTGTCCTTGAGGTTTTCACCGTCGTACACGCGCATTTTCGAGTAGATATTCGAGTTCTCCGGCTCCTTGAGGCGCGACAGCACGGTGAACTGGGCGAGCATCTTCAGGGTGTCGGGGGCGCAATGGGCCTTGGCCAGCGAGCTGTTGAACAGCAGTTTGTCGTAGATCTTGATTTCATCGCTGACCCGCAGGCAGTACGGCACCTTGACGATGTAGATACGGTCGATGAAGGCTTCGTTGTTCTTGTTGTTGCGGAAGGTGTGCCATTCCGATTCGTTGGAGTGCGCCAGCAGGATCCCGGTGAACGGAATCGCGCCCAGGCCTTCGGTACTGTTGTAGTTACCTTCCTGGGTGGCCGTGAGCAGTGGGTGCAGCACCTTGATCGGCGCCTTGAACATCTCCACGAACTCCATCAGGCCCTGGTTGGCCCGGCACAGTGCGCCCGAGTAGCTATAGGCGTCGGCGTCGTTCTGCGGGAATTCTTCGAGTTTGCGGATATCGACCTTGCCCACCAGCGCCGAGATGTCCTGGTTGTTCTCGTCGCCCGGCTCGGTCTTGGCGACGCCGATCTGGTTGAGGATCGATGGGTAGAGCTTGACCACCCGGAACTGGCTGATATCGCCGCCGAACTCGGACAGGCGCTTGGTGGCCCAGGGCGACATGATGGTATTGAGGTAGCGCCGGGGGATGCCGAAGTCTTCTTCGAGGATCGCACCGTCTTCGGTGGCGTTGAACAGCCCCAAAGGCGACTCGAACACCGGTGAGCCCTTGATGGCGTAGAAGGGCACCTTCTCGATCAGTTGTTTGAGTTTTTCCGCCAGGGACGACTTGCCGCCACCAACGGGACCGAGCAGGTAGAGGATCTGTTTCTTCTCTTCCAGGCCCTGGGCCGCATGGCGGAAGTAGGAGACGATCTGGTCGATGCATTCCTCCATGCCGTGGAAGTCTTCAAAGGCCGGGTAACGCCGGATCACCTTGTTGGAGAATATTCGCGACAGGCGCGAATTGTTCGAGGTGTCTACCAGCTGCGGCTCGCCAATCGCCAGCAGCAGGCGTTCGGCGGCAGACGCATAGGTGCTGCGGTCCCGTTTGCACAGCTCAAGATACTCTTGAAGCGTGAGTTCTTCCTGCTGTGTGGACTCGAAACGTTGTTGGAAGTGGCTAAAGATACTCATGACGTCGTCACCTCGCTCGATACGTGGAGCCGACGCCGGATCAATCAGTCGATGCTGGCAGCCATTGGCGTTCCCCAATGGCTGTTTTCCCCCCAGAACACCCTGAAACGCTACCGATGACCCGCGCGCCGGTGTACCGGCTCTCCCCTGATTTGGATGGCCTGCACTTAAGGATAGTTGGTAATCGGGGAGTTCAAGGCGCGATACGTAATTAGTTTGGCTGCGCCGTTCGTCAGAAACGGCGCAAGCCCAAGCGTCACGCGGGGTAGCGGGGTGTGAAAAAAATTATTGCGAATCGCTTGAAGAAATTTCCGCAGGATAGGTCGCGCGCCACAGCTCAAAGCCGCCATCGAGGCTATAAACGTCGGAGAAGCCCTGGCTGACCAGATATGCTGCGGCGCTTTGGCTGGAGTTACCGTGATAGCACGCCACGATCACCGGCGCGTCGAGGTCGGCGGCGCGGATGAAGTCGGCGATGTTGACGTTGTCCAGATGCTGGGCGCCGGCAATGTGGGCTGCAGCGTAAGTCGGCTGGTCACGGATATCGACGACCACGGCGCCTTGCTCGCGCAGGGCCTGGGCTTGTTCGGGAGGGATACGTTTGAATTCGCTCATGGCGGGCTCCTAGGGCTTGGCGGCGGCCGTCTGTAGGGTGGGTGCAGGGGATTCACACTGGCAACTGATACGCTCGCCGGTGTCGATGTTCATCAGGGTCATGGCGCCGCCCCACACGCAGCCGGTGTCGAGGGCGAACACGCCGGGTTCTTCGCATTTGCCTTCAAGGGCGGCCCAGTGGCCGAAGATGATTTTCGTGTCCCGGGTCTTGCGTTCCTTGTGGGCGAACCAGGGCTGGTAGCCGGGCAGGGCGGTGTCGGCGCCTTCCTTGCTCTTGAGGTCCAGCTTGCCCTGCGCCGTGCAGAAACGCATGCGCGTGAAATAGTTGGTGATCACTCTCAGGCGGGCAACGCCGGTGAGCTCGTTGTCCCACTTCACTGGCTCGTTGCCATACATGCCGTCGAGGTAGGCGGTGTACAGATTGTCATCGGCCAGGGCGCTTTCGACTTCGGCGGCGCACTTGAGGGCTTTCTTCAAGGTCCATTGCGGTGGGATGCCGGCGTGGACAAGGGCGATGTTACGGGCCTCGTCGTAGTGCATGAGCTTTTGTCGGCGCAACCATTCCAGCAACTCGGCGCGGTCCGGTGCTTCGAGGATCTCGCGCAGGGTGTCGCCTTTTTTCAGGCGCTCGATGTTCTGGCCGGCCGCGAGCAGGTGCAGGTCATGGTTGCCCAGTACGCAGACCAGCGAATCGCGCAGGTTATAGAGGTAGCGCAGGGTTTCCAGCGACTGCGGGCCACGGTTGACCAAGTCGCCGACCAGCCACAGGCGATCATTCACGGGGTCGAAGGCGACCTGTTCAAGCAGGCACTTGAGGGGCTCCAGGCACCCTTGCAGGTCACCGACCGCGTACGTCGCCATCAGTGCAGGGCTCCGGGCACCGCGAGGCGGAAGGGCTTGATGGTCGCGTCGAACAAGTGGCCGTCGGTGGCTTTCATCTGATACGAGCCCTGCATGGTGCCGACCCTGGAGGTCATCACCGTGCCGCTGCTGTAGGTATGGCTGGCGCCGATGTCGATCAACGGTTGCTGGCCGACAACGCCCGCGCCGCGTACTTCTTCAACCTGACCGTCACCGTCGGTGATCACCCAATGGCGTGACAGCAACTTGGCCGGCACCAGCCCGTTGTTTTTCACCGTGATGGTGTAGGCAAAGGCAAAGCGGTTGAGTTCGGGTTGCGATTGGTCCGCCAGGAAGCGGGTGACGACGCTGACGTCGATCTGGTAGCGAGGATCGGACATGCAAGAGGCCTTAAAAGCAAAAGCGGAGGACAGCAGATGCGGGTCAGTCTAGGCCAAGAGGTGGGCACTAGGCCAGACATGCAGTCGGGTATGACAGGGTTCAAGTGTGGGAGGGGGCTTGCCCCCGATAGCGGTGGTTCAGTTAAACCTTCCTGTACTGACACAACCTCATCGGGGGCAAGCCCCCTCCCACATTTGTCCTTACACCTGCTCTGCTGCTGGCGCAGGCTGGATAGCCAACTGGTCGGCCAGGCGCACGAATGCGGCCAGGTCCAGTTGCTCGGGACGCAGGCTGCCATCGACGCCGGCAGCTTCGATCTCGGCATTGCTCAACAGCGCCTTGAGCGTGTTGCGCAGGGTCTTGCGGCGCTGGTTGAACGCTTCGCGTACGACACGCTCGAGCAGTTTGTGGTCCTTGGCCGGGTGCGGCAGGACGGCATGGGGCACCAGGCGCACGATGGCCGAGTCGACCTTCGGCGGCGGGTTGAACGCGCCCGGGCCGACGTTGAACAGGTGTTCGACGCGGCAGTGGTACTGGACCATGATCGACAGCCGGCCCCAATCACCGCCACCTGGGCCAGCGGCCAGGCGCTCCACCACTTCTTTTTGCAGCATGAAGTGCATGTCGCGGATGATCCCGGCGTTGTTCAGCAGGTGGAAAATCAGCGGGGTGGAGATGTTGTACGGCAGGTTACCGACAACGCGCAGGCTGTTGGGCGCGGCGTTGAGGGTGTTGAAGTCGAACTTCAGCGCATCGCCCTGATGCAGGTTGAAGTTGGGCTTGCCGGCAAATTGCTGATTGAGGATCGGGATCAGGTCCTTGTCCAGCTCCACCACATCCAGTTGACCGCCACTGGCCAGCAGGCCTTGGGTCAGTGCGCCCTGGCCCGGGCCGATTTCCAGCAGGCGGTCTTCTGGCTTGGCATGGATGGAGCGCAGGATGCGGTCGATCACGCCAGCGTCGTGCAGGAAGTTTTGCCCGAAGCGCTTGCGCGCCCGGTGTTGGTAATGCTCGGTCATATACGGGTCTCGGCCATCTGATAGGCGGTTTCCAGGGCCACGTGCAGGCTGCCGGTATCGATCTTGCCGCTGCCCGCCAGGTCCAGGGCAGTGCCATGGTCGACGGAGGTGCGGATGATCGGCAGGCCCAGTGTCACGTTGACTGCGGCGCCGAAGCCTTTGTATTTCAGCACGGGCAGCCCCTGGTCATGGTACATCGCCAGCACTGCGTCGCAGTGCTCCAGATATTTGGGGGTAAACAGAGTGTCTGCGGGCAATGGGCCGCGCAGGTCCATGCCTTCCTGGCGCAGACGCTCTAATGTCGGTTCAATGATGTCGATTTCTTCATGGCCCAAATGGCCGCCTTCACCGGCGTGGGGGTTGAGCCCACAGACCAGGATGCGCGGTTGGGCAATGCCGAATTTGTGTTGCAGGTCGGCGTGCAGGATGCGCGTGACGCGTTCTATGCGCTCGGCGGTGATGGCGTCGGCGATATCGCGCAGCGGCAGATGGGTGGTGACCAGCGCGACGCGAAGGCCACGGGTGGCCAGCATCATCACGACTTGTTCGGTGTGGGTGAGTTCGGCCAGGAATTCGGTATGGCCGGAGAAGGCGATACCGGATTCGTTGATCACGCCTTTATGAACGGGCGCGGTGATCATGCCGGCGAAGTCGCCGTCGATGCAGCCTTGGCCGGCGCGGGTCAGGGTTTCCAGCACAAAGGCCGCATTGGCCTTGTCCAGTTGCCCGGCGACGACCTTGGCATGCAGCGGGGTGTCCCACACATACAGGCTGCCCGCCGGCGCCGGCAGGTCGGGCCAGTTGCCCGGTGCAACGCTCAGCAGGTTGACAGCCACACCCAGTTGCGCGGCCCGCTCAAGGAGCAGGTCGCGGCTGGTAATGGCAATCAGGGGGTGTGGCTGGGGTTGCGAGGCGAGCAGCAGGCACAGGTCTGGACCAATGCCGGCCGGCTCGCCGGGTGTTACCGCGAAACGCTGGGGTTTCACTGCGCTGCCTGGTCGGTGCCTGTTTGCTCAGCGGCCGGCAGTTTGTTTTCTACGTAGGCTTCGTCACGGATCTGACGCAACCAGGTTTGCAGCTCTTCGTCGTACTTGCGGTTGCGCAGTACGGTCAGGGCTTGCTGCTCACGGGCCTGGTTGGTGTTGTCAGTGGCGCGACGGCCAAGGACTTCCAGCACATGCCAGCCGTATTGGGTCTTGAACGGCTTGGACAGCACGCCTTGCGGCGTATCGGCCATCACCTGCTGGAACTCCGGCACCAGGGCTTTCGGGTCGATCCAGTTCAGGTCGCCGCCGTTGAGGGCCGAGCCTGGGTCTTCCGAGAAACTCTTGGCCAGGGTGGCGAAGTCTTCACCGCTTTCGATGCGGTCATAGATCTTCTGGGCCAGTTCCTTGGTTTGTGCTTCGGTGCGGATTTCGCTGGGTTTGACCAGGATATGACGAACGTGTACTTCGTCCTTCAGCGAGGTCTCGCCGCCGCGCTTGCCGAGCAGCTTGAGGATGATAAAGCCGCCTGGAGTACGTGCCGGCTGGGTAATGTCACCCACGTTCATGGCACTGAGCTCACGGTCGAACGGCGGCGGCAGTTGAGCGGCTTTACGCCAGCCCATGTCACCACCGTCGAGCGCGTTGTCGCTGCCGGACTGGGCAATCGCCATTTGAGCGAAATCAGCACCCGCCTTGAGGCGGTCGTAGATCGCCTGGGTCTTGGCCGCGGCGGCATTGAGCTGCTCGGCGTTGGCGCTGTCTGGCGTCGGGATCAGGATATTGGCCAGGTGCAGCTCTTCGGAGAGTTGCATCTTGCCCAGGTCCGAGGCCAGGAAGTTCTTCACTTCCTGCTCCGACACCTGCACCCGCTCCGCTACTCGACGTTGACGTACACGGCTGATGATCATTTCACGCTTGATCTGGTCACGCGCGTCCTCATAGGACAGGCCATCGTGCGCCAGGGCTGCGCGGAACTGATCGATGCTCATGTTGTTGCGTTGAGCGATGGTGCCGACGGCCTGGTTCAGCTCTTCGTCCGAAATACGGATGCCGGAGCGCTCGCCGATCTGCAGTTGCAGGTTTTCGACGATCAGGCGTTCCAGCACCTGGGGCTCCAGGACGCTGGTCGGCGGCACACCACCGCCACGCTTGGCGATGGTCTGCTGAACTTCCTTGACCCGCTGGTCCAGCTGGCTCTGCATGATCACGTCGTTATCGACGATGGCTGCGACTTTATCCAGCTGTTGCACCGCGGCATGCGCCGAGGCGGCACCCAGGAACAGCGCGCCCAGCACTAGCGGGCGCAAACACTCAGAAAGCTTTGTCTTCACGTTCACGATAACCTTCAATGCCTTTGTCGAGGAAGCTCTCTACCTTGGCGCCGGTCAGGCCGCCGAGTCCTTTGAGGACGATCTGGAAGAAGAGCCCGTGGTCACCCTTTTCGTTAAGCGGGGCGATCTGGCTGTATTCGTCGTTGGAAACCCAGTAACGGTTGATGACGCGCAGTTTCCAGCAGCAGTTGTCGTACTCGAAACCACCAAAGGCTTCCAGGGTACGGTTACGTGCATAGTCATACTGCCAGCGGGTGATCAGGTTCCACTGTGGAATGATCGGCCACATCATCGAGAAGTCGTGTTGCTGGATTTTGTAGTAATCCTTGATGAAATTAGGATTACCTTCAGAGCCGTAGTCACCCCCGAATTGCCATTTGCCGGTCAGCTGGTTGTATACCACTTGGTCATTGCGATAGCGGTAGCCGACGTTAATAACCTTGTTCGGGTTGTCTTCCGGCTGGTAGTGAAACATTGCGCTGCCGGAGCGAGGACTGTGGCTTGTAGGGTCCCAATTGTAGTCGGCTGTAGCACGCCAATCGCGGTTGAAACGGAATGAGTAGTCCAGAGCGATCGGAGAAACATCCTCGTGGGCGTCGTCACGCGTTTTTGCATCGACACCAGGCAGTTGCACTTCGCGGTCTTTGAAGTACACAGCTTGGCCAATACTAATACGTTGGCGTTCGAGGCCGTCGTCTCGTATCCAGCGGCTGGTTAGGCCCAGCGACAGTTTGTTTTCATCGCCTATACGGTCACCGCCAGTGAAGCGGTTGTCGCGGAACAGCGAGTCAAAGCTGAACGGAGTTTCGCTGGTGTCGAATACTGGAATGTTTTTCTGATCTTTCTCGGGGACATAGAGATAGAACAAGCGTGGTTCCAGAGTTTGCCTGTAATTACTACCAAAATATTGAGTGTTGCGGTCGAAGTAGAGGCCGCTGTCGATACTGGCAATGGGTAAGGCACGGTCTTGGGAGCTATTGAAGGTCTCACCCAGGGACGAGGCCCCTAATCTGTTGACTAGCAGGTCGTTCTTGCCGGTGTTGTCCAAATCGAGGTCATATTTGGTATAGACATATTTGAGTTTTGGCGTAATGAATCCGTAGGTCCAGTTCAGCGGCAGAGAGACGCTAGGAGCGGCGCTCAGACGAGTACCATTGGCACGGCTCAGCCCCAAGACGTTGTTGTCGAGGCGGGAGGAGACCGCTCCGTCTTTGTCGGTGTAGGAGCCCTTCTGGAGATCTCGATCGAACCGCACTGCTTCAGTTTCGTAGGCAAAGTCCAGGCCGCCGGGATGATACGGCAGTGCACCATTAAAGGTGATCTGCGGTAGGCGGTCGTACGGAGTGAACTCCGAAACCGTTGCCAGCTGGTACGCCTGAGCGTTCACGCGGGCCTGATATGTATCACCGCGATAGGTCAGGGTGCCCTGTTGGTTGACGAAGTTGCGATTCTCCACGCCTTCTTCATAGGACTTCAGATCCTGAAAGTAGTAGGGGTCGCTGATCTTGGTGTAATCAACCATCGACGTCAGACGTGAATCCAACCCGCCCTTATGCTGCCAATTGAGCATATAGCGAGTTTTTTCGCTATCAGTCTGGTTCTTGCGCTCGTCGTTGTCGTCGTTCAGGTACGCCCCGCCGAACTGGCCTTCGCTGGACTTGGTGAGGTAGCGGAATTCGCCTTCCATCAGCATGCCGCGCTTGGTCATGTATTGCGGATACAACGTGGCGTCGTAGTTCGGTGCCAGGTTGAAGTAGTACGGCGTCACGAGGGTAAAGCCGGTTTCACTACCGGTGCTGAAGCTCGGCGGCAGGAAGCCGGACTGACGGCGGTCGTCAATCGGGAAGTAGATGTAAGGGGTGTACAGGATCGGGATGTTCTTGACCCGCAACGTCGCGTTGGTGGCCGTACCGAAACCGGTGGCCGGGTTCAACGTGATGTTGTTGCCCTTGAGCTGCCAGGCGTTGCTGTCCGGCTCGCAGGTGGTGTACGTACCGTCCTTGAGACGGATGATCGCGTTCTCGGCGCGCTTGGCGTACAGCGCATTACCGCGGATACGCGACTTGTGCATCACGTACTCGGCGTTGTCGATCTGGGCCGCGCCGGTGTCGAGCTGGACCTGGGCACGGTCGCCCACGATCAGCGCGCCGTTGTCGCGCAGGCGCACGTTGCCGTTCAGCTCGCCACGGTTCTCGGCCTGGTACAGGCTGGCTTCGTCGGACTCCAGCTGCATGCTGCCCTGGCGCATGACGACGTCACCGGCCAGTGTGGCGACCTGCTGTTCCTGCTCGTAACGGGAAGCCTTGGCACCGATGAAGGTCGGCGCATCGCTCTTGTTCGTCTTGTCATTCATGCCAGGACGCGTCGGCTCGATGTAGGCACCGCCGCAGTAAGGGCCGGTTTCGGCCAACTGTGCTGCGGTCAGTTTCTCGCGAGGCACCCAGTCCAGGTGGCTGTAGTCTTTGCTGCGCGAACGCAGCCCACGGCCCTTGGCTTCGGTGACCAGCATGGTCTTGGGCTCGGCGTCGACGCTGCCGCCAGCCTCGCCCTGCGGCGTGCTGTTGGCCGAGCTGACGGCAGAACCGTCATGCACCGGGCGCGGTGGCAATGGGGCGGCGGCCGTTTTCGGCGCGCAATCCCAGGCACCCGAAGCAGAGACTGAGCAGTCATACTGTTCCGCGGCGACCACGAATGAGGTGGCGAAAGGTTGCAAGGCCAGCAGACTGCCGGTTACCAGCAACGGAAATTTTCTACGAAACGCGGGGGATTTCAATGCCATCTTATTAGTCCGGGCTTCCTGCGTGCCATCTGCCCGCGGTTTGGGCCGCACGCCTCTCGATGGTCTGAAAAAGATGCGTGATAATAAAGCATGCCCCGCTTGACGGCTAGCGCCGTCGGAGACCCTTGTAATGCCCGAGCACGATCTACGTTTACAACAGCTGGAAGTCTGGCTGGATGAGCAGTTACCGATTCTCTTCAACGCTCAGGACTGGGGCCCCGTACCCCCGGCCACATTGACCGCGGCCAGCAGCGACGCGAGTTTCAGGCGTTACTTCCGGTGGGAGGGTGGGGCGCATACATTCGTCGTAATGGACGCGCCACCGCCCCAGGAAAACTGCAAACCTTTCGTCGATATCGCACATTTGCTCGCGAAATCGGGAATTAATGTGCCAAAAATTTATGCAGAAGATTTGCCCCGAGGCTTTCTTTTGCTCAATGACCTGGGCCGAAAAACCTATCTGGACGTGATTGACGAGCAAAACGCCGATCAATTGTTCGCCGACGCCATCGATGCGCTGCTGGCGTTCCAGCAGTTGCCGATGGACGCGCCGTTGCCCAGCTATGACGTCGCCCTGCTGCGTCGCGAGCTTGAGTTGTTCCCTGAATGGTACGTACGCCGGCACCTGGGTATCGAGCTTGATACCTGCCAGCAGGCCCTCTGGCAACGCGTCAGTGACCGCTTGATCGACAGCGCCCTGGCCCAGCCCAATGTGCTGGTGCACCGCGACTATATGCCGCGCAACCTGATGATCAGCGAGCCTAACCCTGGGGTGCTGGATTTCCAGGATGCGGTCTATGGCCCGGTGACCTATGACATTACCTGTCTGTTCAAAGACGCCTTCCTCAGCTGGCCCCAGGCCCGCGTGCGCGCGTGGCAGCGCGGCTACTGGGAACGCGCCAGTGAGTTGGGCATCCCTGTGCAGGATGATTTTGAAGAGTTCCTGCGTGCCAGCGACCTGATGGGCGTGCAGCGTCACCTCAAGGTCATCGGCATCTTCGCGCGGATCTGCCACCGCGATGGCAAACCACGCTATCTGGCGGACGTGCCGCGCTTCTTTGCTTATATAGAAGCGGTGCTGGCCGACCGGCCGGAGTTAAGTGACCTGGGTGAGCTGCTCAGCAGCCTGCGCCAACCGGCCGAGGCTTGCGTATGAAAGCGATGATCCTGGCGGCCGGCAAGGGCGAGCGCATGCGCCCGCTGACGCTGCATACGCCCAAACCGCTGGTGCAGGCGGGCGGCAAACGGCTGATCGAGTATCACCTTGAAGCGCTGGCCAAGGCCGGCTTCACCGAGATCGTGATCAACCACGCCTGGCTCGGTCAGCAGATCGAAAGCTACCTGGGTGACGGTGCCCAGTTCGGCGTGCGTATCCGTTATTCAGCTGAAGGCGAGCCGCTGGAAACCGGCGGCGGGATTTTCCAGGCGCTGCCGTTGCTGGGTGACGAGCCGTTCCTGGTGGTAAACGGCGATATCTGGACCGATTACGACTTCAGCCAATTGACGCGACCGCTCCAGGGCCTGGCCCATCTGGTGATGGTCGACAACCCGGCACATCATCCGTCCGGCGGGGATTTCTACCTGGACGACGGCGTGCTTCATGATGCGGCGCCCGGTGCCGATAACCTGACCTTCAGTGGCATTTCCGTGCTCGACCCTCAATTGTTCGCGGGTTGCAGTGCGGGTGCCTTCAAGCTGGCGCCGTTACTGCGCGCGGCGATGGCCAACGGTCGGGTGACGGGTGAACACATGAAGGGACGCTGGGTGGATGTCGGAACGCTTGAACGTCTGGCGCAGGTCGAAACCTTGCTGACAGCGGGACGATAGGATGCTGTGGCCAGGGACGCTGATCGGCGCCGGGGCTGGCTTTGCGATTGCCAGCATTCCGGGGGCTTTGTTGGGTGCATTGCTGGGGCAGGCGCTGGACCGGCGCCTGCAATTGCACAGCTGGGCGCAGTTGCGCGAACGCCTTGGCGGCCGCCCCGCGTTGCGCAACGACGAATTGTTGTTCGTGCTGCTGGGGCGCCTGGCCAAAAGCAACGGTCGCATTGTGGACGGGCATATCCAGCAGGCGCGCCAGGAAATGCGCGCACTGGACATGACCGAGCCGGCCCAGCGCCGAGCCATCATGGCGTTTAATCGTGGCAAGTCCGGCACTGACCGTGTGCGCAGTTATCTGCGCGTGCTCAAGGCGCAACCCCATGCCGCCGAGGGTGTTCTACGTGCGTGCTGGCGGATGGCCTGGGCGGATGGCCGGGCGGATGATGCCGAGCGTGACCTGATCGAACGGTGGGGCAAATGGCTGGGCTGGACGCCGCAACAAATCCGCGCGTTGGCCTCCGATTACGCGCCGGCGCGCAAGCCGTTGGTGAACCGTGTCGGGGCTTATCAGGAGGCGTTGCGGATTCTGGGGGTGACGGCGACCGCTGAGCCGTCGGTAATCAAGCGCGCCTATCGCCGCCTGCTCAGTCGCCATCACCCGGACAAGATCGCCGGCAGTGGCGCCAGCCCCGCGCAAGTGCGCGAGGCGACCGAGCGTACCCGTGAGTTGCATAACGCTTATGCGTTGATTCGCGAGCGGCGGGACTTTCGCTGACATCGCCGATCAAATGTGGGAGGGGGCTTGCCCCCGATGGCCATAGGTATCTACACAGTTTTGGTGCTACACCGCACCTGTGGCGAGGGAGCTAACGCGTATCTACCTGACGCTCCGAGGTCAAAATGTGGGAGGGGGCTTGCCCCCGATGGCGGCCTCTGGGCTAGCCAGGATGTTGGATTGGACCGAGTACATATCCGTTTCTGCGGTAACGGCTGCTTAGGGTTCCGCCCTGACGGCGGCTCACTTTTGAAAAGCGCAAAAGTAAGCAAAACGC
>NZ_CVTX01000169.1:0-30466 GCF_900005715.1 Pseudomonas sp. 34 E 7 | reverse complement strand
CAAGCCTGCGTTCGGCCAGCGTGGTTTAACGGGGCGCCTGAGATCAAAAGCAGATCAAGATCAAGAGCGGCTCGCTTCGCATCGTGGTTACGGTTGGGCGCTGTTGAGTTGTGTAGATACTTATGGCTATCGGGGGCAAGCTCCCTCCCACATTGGTTATTCAACACTTTCGAAAAATGTGTTCAATCGGCCTGCGGGCTTAACCAGCCGCGAACTCGCCGGTAGAGCTGTTCCTGCTCGGCGGCATCGTTGCCGGGCAGGGCGTGGAGTTGCACCGGCTTGTAGCCTTCGTTCTTGCCGCGCTTGGCCGCCTGGATACGGGCCAGTGCGTTTTTGCCGTCCTGGGCGCCGTCCTGGTAGAACACATCCGCCGTAGGTACTTTCAGCGCTGGGGCCAATTGCTGCAGGTCCGGTTGACGAGCGGCGGGTGTCTTGCCGGCCACCATCACCAGTTTCTGCACCTGGGCGGGTTGTTTCTCGCTCAGGTAACGCGCAGCCCACCATGCGCCGGTGCCGTGACCGAGCAGTGCCACACTGCGGGCGCCCTGGGTCTGGGCGAAGGCGACGGCAGCGTCGATGCGGTCGAAGATACGTTTGGCGTCGGTCTTGTCCTGTTCATCCGCGCCCGGTACCACTGCCGGGTCAGTGCCTTCGGCTTCCGCGCTGGCGGCCTGTTCGACGGGTTTGGCGACCGTGCTGCCGTCCTTGCTGCTGGTATCGACCGCCGCTTTGGGCGGCTCGATGACGCGTGGCGGCAAGGTGTCCAGATTGACGTCCGGCAATGACAGGCTGAGGGTGCCCCAGGCAGCGTCCGGCAGTTTGCGCCGCAACGGGCCGATCGCTTGCGGCCAGTCGGCATTTTCGCCGGCACTTGGCACGATAATCACCACGCCCTGGGGTTCGGCGCTGTTGGCGGGCCTCCACAGGGCCAGGAACGACTCGCTGCCGGCCTGCAATTGTTGTTGTTCCTGTTGCGCAACCTGGCGTTCGAGCGCGCGGGCTTCTGCCTCGCTGCGCTCGGGCAAGGGCTGGCGCTCGGCGGGTTTTTCCGCGACGGCTGCAGGCGCATCGGCGGCTTGAACAGAAAAGGCGCTGGTAAATAGCAGCGACAGGCACAATGCTGGCAGTGCCGAACGGTTTAGAGGTGGCATCGTTAAATCCCGGCCGGAAGATCCCAGCAGCCTAATGGGTTGATCGGTATTTGTCAGTGATGTGAGACGTGGATCATGGGTTTTCGCTTGCTGCTGGTTATCGGCTGTCTGTGTGTTGCCTTGATGGCGAACGCAGCGCCTGCCCCCGTCGTGCCCCAGGCGCAACTGGATGCGCAGCAGCGTGCGTGGCTGGCGCAGCACCCGCAATTGCGGGTGGGCCTGGTGTTGCAGGCGCCTTACGCGCAATACGACCGACGGCTGCAGCGGTTGTCCGGGGCCAATGTCGAGTTGATGCAGTGGCTGGCCAGGGCACTGGGCATCGAGCTGACCTGGCGCAACTTTCCCGATCAGCAGCAATTGGAGGCCGCCGTGCGCGACGGCGAGGTGGACATCGCCCCCGGCCTGCAGCAAACCCCGGCCGGCTTGCGCCTGTGGTTGTTCAGCGACCCTTATATGCGCGTGCCCCAGCATATTGTCGGTATTCGTGAAGGCGGCGGCGCGGTGGAGCTGGAAAAACTCGACGCACAATCGCGCATCGCGGTGCGCATGCCCAGCACGGTGGCCGACTACCTGCGCAGCACCTATCCCAACCTCAACCTGCAAGGCGTGCCCATGGAGCGTCAGGCCCTGCAGTTACTGGTGAGCCGGCAGGCCCGCTATGCGGTGGTGGATGAGGCGCAACTGGGCCGGTTGTCCGGCGAGGCGGAGTTTGCCGGGCTGGCGGTGGTCGGCGATATCGGCCTGCCGCAGTTGCTGCGGGTGGCCACGCGGCGTGAATGGCCGCAGCTGGCCGGCATCATGCAAAGCGCCTTGCGGGCGATACCCGCCCGCGACCTCGACCAATTGCACAGCCGCTGGCTGCAGCCTCAGTACCCGCGCTTATCAAACGCCATGGGTGTGTGGAAAAACCTCAGCGTGCTGCTGGGCCTGATGCTGCTCGCCAGCCTCGCGGCGGTGCTCTGGCAGCGCCGCCAACAACGCAACCTGGAGCACGACCTGTTGGCGGCGCGAGAGGAAAGTGCGGCGCGCGCCGCTGGCGCTGAAGCCTTGCGCCTGACGCAGTTTTCCATCGATCAAAGTACGGTCGGCATCCTGTGGGTCAATTGGGACAGTCACGTGCGTTACGCCAATCGCGCCGCCGAAACCATGCTCGGCTATGGCGCTGGCGCATTGATCGAGCGACCGCTGATCGATTTCGACCCGACATTGACCATGGACCGCTGGCTCAATCTGTGGAAACGAGGGCGGGCCAGCGAGGAGGGCGCGCAGACCTTCGCCACCGACTGCCTGCGCGCCGACGGCAGCATCCTGCCGGCAGACGTGTCGTTGAGTTTTCTGCGCTTTGCCGACGGCGAGTACCTGGTGGTTTACCTGACTGACGTCACCGAGCGCCGCCGTTATGTGGCCGCCCTGCTGCAAAGCGAGGCACAGTTGCGCCAATTGTCAGCCCACCTGGAAACGGTGCGCGAAGAAGAAAAGGCGCGTATCGCCCGCGAAGTACACGACGAACTGGGGCAGATGCTCACCGTGCTCAAGCTGGAAACCTCAATGTGTGAATTGGCCTATGCGCAACTCGACCCGGGCCTGAACGAGCGCTTGAACAGCATGAAGCGCCTGATAGCCCAGCTTTTTCAATTGGTACGTGATGTCGCGACGGCGCTGCGCCCGCCGATTCTCGACGCCGGCATTGCCTCGGCCATCGAATGGCAGGCACGACGCTTCGAAGCGCGCACGCAGATTCCCTGCCTGGTACGCGTCCCGGAAAACCCGCCAATACTGAGCGACGCCAAGGCCATCGGCCTGTTCCGCATCCTGCAGGAGGCGCTGACCAATGTGATGCGCCATGCCCAGGCGCATACTGTGGAGCTGACGCTGGGCGTGGATGGCCCGAACCTGCGGCTGACCATCAGCGATGACGGTATCGGTTTCGTGCAGGCGCAGGGGCGAGCGGTATCGTTCGGCCTGGTCGGCATGCGCGAACGGGTACTGATCATGGGCGGGCAGTTGAGCCTGGTCAGCGAGTTGGGGGAGGGCACCACCCTGAGCGTCACGGTGCCGCTGGATGCATAACGATAAGAGGAAACCCCTGTGATCCGCGTACTGGTAGCCGAAGACCACACCATTGTCCGGGAAGGCATCAAGCAATTGATCGGCCTGGCCAAGGACCTGCTGGTGGTAGGCGAAGCGAGCAATGGCGAGCAATTGCTCGAGACCCTGCGCCATGTGCCGTGCGAGGTGGTGTTGCTGGATATCTCCATGCCCGGCGTGAATGGCCTGGAGGCTATCGCGCGTATCCGCGCGCTGAGCAACCCGCCGGCGATCCTGGTGCTGTCCATGCACGATGAGGCGCAAATGGCCGCCCGCGCCCTGAAGGTGGGTGCGGCCGGCTATGCCACCAAGGACAGCGACCCGGCATTGCTGCTGATGGCGATTCGCAAGGTCGCGGCGGGTGGGCGCTATATCGACCCGGACCTGGCAGACCGCATGGTCTTCGAAGTCGGCCTGACGGATTCGCGCCCCTTGCACTCGCTGCTGTCGGAGCGCGAGTTTTCGGTGTTCGAACGTCTGGCACAAGGCGCCAACGTCAACGACATCGCCCTGCAGTTGGCCCTGAGCAGCAAAACCATCAGCACGCACAAGGCGCGCTTGATGCAAAAGCTCAATATCACCTCCCTGGCCGAGTTGGTGAAATACGCCATGGAACACAAGCTGTTGTAGCGGCGTATCCATCAGCGACACCTCAAGAACGCCGCCGAGCCTGTTCTTGCCGCTTGCAGCTCGTCGCTTGCAGCTGCACTGTCCCATGCCCGCCATCCGTGTAGGGCGATCCCTACCCCGAACCTTCCATCCGGCTGATGGGATTCTCTCCTCGCCCCCGATTTCCGGGGCCTCGCGCCTGGACTAGGCTTGTGTCACAGCGGTCCAAAACACAAAGGTGCGGGTATGAGCGAGGTGGATTCAAATGATGTGCTGGTCAGCTTTCGTGGCGTGCAGAAAAGCTACGATGGCGAAAACCTGATCGTCAAAGACCTCAACCTGGAGATTCGCAAGGGCGAGTTCCTCACCCTGCTCGGGCCGTCCGGTTCGGGCAAGACCACCAGCCTGATGATGCTGGCCGGCTTTGAAACACCCACCGCCGGCGAAATCCAGCTGGCCGGACGCTCGATCAATAACGTGCCGCCGCACAAGCGCGACATCGGCATGGTGTTCCAGAACTATGCGCTGTTCCCGCACATGACCGTGGCCGAGAACCTGGCGTTTCCCCTGTCCGTGCGTGGCTTGAGCAAGACCGACATCAGCGAGCGGGTCAAGCGCGTGCTGAGCATGGTCCAGCTCGACGCTTTCGCCCAGCGCTACCCGGCGCAACTGTCCGGGGGCCAGCAACAGCGGGTGGCGTTGGCTCGCGCGTTGGTGTTCGAGCCGCAGCTGGTGCTGATGGACGAACCCCTCGGCGCCCTCGACAAGCAATTGCGCGAACACATGCAGATGGAAATCAAGCACCTGCATCAGCGCCTCGGCGTGACCGTGGTGTATGTGACCCATGACCAGGGCGAAGCCTTGACCATGTCCGACCGCGTGGCGGTGTTCCACCAGGGCGAAATCCAGCAGATCGCCGCGCCGCGCAGCCTGTATGAAGAGCCGAAAAATACCTTTGTGGCCAACTTCATCGGCGAAAATAACCGCCTCAATGGCCGTCTGCACAGCCACACCGGCGAGCGCTGTGTGGTGGAGCTGGCGCGCGGCGAAAAGGTCGAGGCGCTGGCGGTGAACGTCGGCTCGATCGGCGGCCCGGTGACGCTGTCGGTGCGTCCGGAGCGCGTCAGCCTCAATGGCGCAAGTGACCGCTGCATCAACCGTTTTTCCGGGCGGGTGGCGGAGTTCATCTACCTGGGCGACCACGTGCGTGTGCGCCTGGAAGTTTGCGGCAAGACCGATTTTTTCGTGAAACAACCGATCGCCGAGCTGGACCCGGCCCTGACGGTCGGCGACGTAGTACCGATTGGCTGGCAAGTCGAGCACGTTCGCGCACTCGACCCACTTCTAGAGGCGAATTGATCGCCCCCTGGCTTCACCAACCCTGCACGTGGAGAGCACAACAATGTTGAGATCCCTTAAGTATTCGGCCCTGGCTATCGGCCTGATGGGCGCGACACAGGCCATGGCAGGCCCGGACCTGACCGTCGTTTCCTTTGGCGGCGCGAACAAGGCGGCCCAGGTCAAGGCCTTCTATGCCCCGTGGGAAAGCGCGGGCAACGGCAAGATCATTGCCGGTGAATACAACGGTGAAATGGCCAAGGTCAAAGCCATGGTCGACACCAAGAGCGTGTCCTGGGACCTGGTGGAAGTGGAGTCGCCTGAACTGTCCCGTGGTTGCGACGAAGACATGTTCGAGCCCCTCGACCCGAAACTGTTCGGCAACAGCGCCGACTACGTCAAAGGCGCGATCCAGCCCTGCGGCGTGGGCTTCTTCGTGTGGTCGACAGTGCTGGCCTACAACGCCGACAAACTCGCCAGTGCGCCGACCAGTTGGGCGGATTTCTGGGACACCAAGAAATTCCCGGGCAAGCGTGGCCTGCGCAAAGGCGCCAAATACACCCTGGAATTTGCGCTGATGGCCGACGGCGTAGCGCCCAAGGACGTCTACAAAGTGCTGGCCGGCAAAGATGGCCAGGACCGTGCATTCAAGAAACTCGACGAACTCAAGCCGTCGATCCAGTGGTGGGAAGCCGGTGCACAGCCGCCGCAATACCTGGCCTCGGGTGACGTCGTGATGAGCTCGGCCTACAACGGCCGGATCGCCGCCGTGCAGAAAGAAAGCAACCTCAAAGTGGTGTGGAACGGCGGCATCTACGACTTCGACGCCTGGGCCATTCCAAAAGGCCTGGCCAAGGACCGCGCCGAAGCGGCGAAAAAATTCATCGCCTTCTCGGTGCAGCCGCAGCAGCAGAAGATCTATTCGGAAAACATCGCCTACGGCCCGGCCAACACCCAGGCCGTGCCGTTGCTGGCCAAAGACGTGCTCAAGGACATGCCGACCACGCCGGAAAATATCGCCAACCAGGTGCAGATCGATGTGAGCTTCTGGGCCGATAACGGCGAGCAGCTTGAGCAGCGCTTCAATTCCTGGGCCGCCAAATAATCCATGTGGGAGGGGGCTTGCCCCCGATGACGGTGTGTCAGACGACGGCTGATTTGACTGATCCACCGCCATCGGGGGCAAGCCCCCTCCCACAGGGGATCTGTTGTGTTTGACAGATTGCATCCACTTTCAAGACCCGGAGTTTTCCATGGCCCTCGCCATTCCCACCCTCAAGCAGCGCCTGGCCCGTGCCGAGCGGCTCAATCGCTGGAAGGCCCAGGCCTTGATTGCGCCGCTGGTGCTGTTTTTGCTGCTGGTGTTCCTGGTGCCCATTGTTGCGCTGCTCTACAAAAGCGTCGGCAACCCGGAAGTGGTCGCAGGCTTGCCGCGCACAGTGGTGGCAGTGACGGCCTGGGACGGTCGTGGCTTGCCCGGCGAGTCGGTGTACCAGGCGCTCAGTGAGGACCTGGGCGAAGCGCGCAAAAACCAGACCCTGGGCGATCTGTCCAAGCGCTTGAACATGGAACTGGCCGGCTATCGCAGCTTGCTGACCAAAACCGCGCGGGCGCTGCCGTTTACCGACGCGCCGGCCTCTTATAAAGCTGCGCTTGAAACCCTCGACGAACGCTGGGGCGACCCGGCGTACTGGCAGGCGATCCGACGCAATACCAGCAGCCTGACGCCTTACTACCTGCTGGCGGCCGTCGATCACCGTATCGACGACCTGGGCGAAATCGCGCCGGCCACCCCGGACCAGGCTATCTATCTGGATATCTTCGCCCGCACATTCTGGATGGGCCTGGTCATCACCGTGATCTGCCTGCTGCTGGCCTATCCCCTGGCGTACCTGCTGGCCAACCTGCCGGCGCGTAAAAGCAACCTGCTGATGATCCTGGTATTGCTGCCGTTCTGGACCTCGATCCTGGTGCGGGTGGCGGCGTGGATCGTACTGCTGCAATCCGGCGGCCTGATCAACAGCGCCCTGATGGGCATGGGCCTGATCGATACGCCGCTGGAGTTGGTGTTCAACCGTACCGGTGTGTACATCTCCATGGTGCATATTCTGCTGCCGTTCATGATCCTGCCGATCTACAGCGTGATGAAGGGCATTTCGCCAACCTACATGCGTGCGGCGATTTCCCTGGGCTGTCACCCCTTCGCCAGCTTCTGGCGCGTGTACTTCCCGCAGACCTACGCCGGTGTCGGCGCCGGTTGCCTGTTGGTGTTCATCCTGGCGATTGGTTACTACATCACCCCGGCCTTGCTGGGCAGCCCGAACGACCAGATGGTCAGCTACTTCGTGGCCTTCTATACCAACACCAGCATCAACTGGGGCATGGCCACGGCGCTGGGCGGCTTGCTGCTGCTGGCGACGGTGCTGTTGTACCTGATCTACAACCGGCTGGTGGGCGCCAGTCGCCTGCGCCTGAGCTGAGGAGACCCTGCAATGCTGAGCCCTTATATGTCACCGGTGGAACGGCTGTGGTTCTACAGCCTGCGGATTCTGTGTGGCCTGATCCTGCTGTTCCTGATCCTGCCGGTACTGGTGATCATCCCGCTGTCGTTCAACAGCGGCAGTTTCCTGGTGTATCCGTTGCAGGGCTTTTCGCTGCAGTGGTATCAGGACTTCTTCGCCTCGGCCGAATGGATGCGCGCCCTGCGCAACAGCATCATCGTCGCCCCGGCGGCCACCGTGCTGGCGATGGTGTTCGGCACGCTGGCGGCGATTGGCCTGACCCGTGGCAACTTCCCCGGCAAGGCATTGGTGATGGCCCTGGTGATTTCGCCGATGGTGGTGCCGGTGGTGATTATCGGCGTGGCCAGTTACCTGTTCTTTGCCCCGCTGGGCCTGGGTAACAGTTTCTTCTCGCTGATTGTGGTGCATGCGGTGCTGGGCGTGCCGTTTGTGATCATTACCGTGTCGGCGACCTTGCAGGGTTTCAACCACAATCTGGTGCGGGCCGCGGCCAGCCTGGGCGCGTCACCGTTGACCGCATTTCGCCGGGTGACCTTGCCGCTGATCGCGCCGGGGGTGATTTCCGGGGCGCTGTTCGCCTTCGCCACCTCGTTCGATGAAGTGGTGGTGACGCTGTTTCTCGCAGGGCCTGAGCAAGCCACGTTGCCACGGCAGATGTTCAGCGGCATTCGGGAAAACCTCAGCCCGACGATTGCAGCGGCGGCGACGTTGCTGATCGGGTTTTCAGTGGTGCTGTTGCTGACGCTTGAATGGCTGCGCGGGCGGGGCGAAAAGCTGCGTACCGCACAGGTCTAAAACCCGGCACAGATCAAACTGTGGGAGGGGGCAAGCCCCCTCCCACACTGGTTCTTTGTTCATTCAGATAATGACCATTCAGCTCTTGAATGGCAGACAACCCATTTGTCTCAGCTACTCTTGTGCCAGCCCATCTCTCAATAAGAGGCCGCGCACATGAGTACTTCCTCATTCAAGATCGCCCACAAACTGCTCACCGGCGCTGGCGCCATTGAGCAGCTCGCCGCCGAACTCACCCGCCTGGATGTGGATAACCCGTTGATCGTCACCGATGCCGTGCTGGTCAAGTCCGGCACGGTGGCGCTGGCGCTCGAGCACTTGGGCGGCCGCCCGTATGAAATTTTCGACCGCGTGCTGCCCGACCCGGAAATCGCCATTGTCGAAGACTGCATGCAGGCCTACCGCGATGGCGGGCACGATGGCCTGATCGGCGTGGGCGGCGGCAGTGCCATCGACATCGCCAAGAGCGTCGCCGCTTACGCCGGTTACCACGGCGCCCTGGCGGATTTGTTCGGGGTCGACCAGGTGCCGCGCAAGGGCCCGCCGTTGATCGCCATTCCCACCACGGCGGGCACCGGCTCGGAGGTGACCAACGTGGCAATCCTCTCGGACAAGGTCGCGCAGCTGAAAAAAGGTATCGTCAGCGACTACCTGCTGCCGGATGTGGCGCTGATCAGCCCGCAAATGACCCTGACCTGCCCGCGCAGCGTCACCGCCGCCAGTGGCGTCGACGCATTGGTGCATGCCATTGAATCCTACCTGTCGCTGAACGCCTCGCCGATCACCGATGCCCTGGCGATCGGCGCGATCAAGCTGATTGCCAGCGCACTGCCCAAGGTTTACGCCAACCCGGCCAACCTGCAGGCCCGTGACGACATGGCCACCGCCAGCCTGATGGCCGGCATGGCCTTCGGCAATGCCGGCGTGGGCGCGGTACATGCGCTGGCGTATCCGTTGGGCGGCCGGTTCAACATCGCCCACGGCGTGAGCAATGCGCTGTTGCTGCCCCATGTGATGCACTGGAACAAGCTGGCCTGTGTCGAGCGGATGCGCGACATCGCCCAGGCCATGGGCGTGAATGTCAGCGGGCTGAGTGTGAATGATGCCGCCGACCAGGCTGTCGAGGCGATGACGAAACTCTGCGCCGCCGTTGAAATCCCGGCCGGCCTGCGCAGTTTCGGCGTGCCTGAGGAGGCTATCCCGGCGATGGCCACTGAAGCGGCGGGCATCGAACGCCTGATGCGCAATAACCCGCGCCAGCTCAGCGCGGCCGATATCGAGAAAATCTACCGGGCGGCGTACTAGCCGTTGAGTGAGGTCACGGTGCGCAGGGCAAAGCTGAGGTATACAATGCGCGCCATCGTGATTTAGCTCAAAAAAGGTGCGTCATGCAGCCCTTCGTCATTGCTCCATCGATTCTCTCCGCCGACTTCGCCCGCCTGGGCGAAGAAGTGGACAAGGTGTTGGCCGCCGGCGCCGACTTCGTGCACTTCGACGTCATGGACAACCACTACGTGCCCAACCTGACCATCGGCCCGATGGTCTGCGCGGCGCTGCGCAAGTACGGGATTACCGCGCCGATCGACGCACACCTGATGGTCAGCCCGGTGGACCGCATTGTCGGCGACTTCATCGACGCCGGTGCGACCTACATCACGTTCCACCCGGAAGCCACGCTGCACGTCGACCGTACCCTGCAACTGATCCGCGAAGGCGGCTGCAAGGCAGGCTTGGTGTTCAACCCGGCCACACCCTTGAGCGTGCTGGAGTACGTGATGGACAAGGTCGACATGGTCCTGCTGATGAGCGTCAACCCGGGCTTTGGCGGGCAGAAGTTCATCCCTGGCACCCTTAACAAACTGCGCGAAGCGCGGGCGCTGATCGACGCATCGGGCCGCGATATCCGCCTGGAAATCGACGGTGGGGTCAACGTCAACAATATTCGCGAGATCGCTGCTGCGGGTGCCGATACGTTCGTGGCCGGCTCGGCGATCTTCAATGCCCCGGATTACCAGGAAGTGATCGCCAAGATGCACGCCGAACTGGCGCTGGCGCGTCCATGAGCGGCTTTGAGCAGCTGTTCCCCGGCAAATTGCCACGGCTGGTGATGTTCGATCTGGACGGTACCTTGATCGACTCGGTGCCCGACCTGGCGGCGGCGGTGGACCAGATGCTGCTCAAACTGGGGCGTAAGCCTGCGGGGATCGAGGCGGTTCGCGAATGGGTCGGTAACGGCGCGCCGATGCTGGTGCGTCGGGCGCTGGCGGGCAATATCGACGCCGCCGGTGTGGATGAGGTGGAGGCCGAACATGCCCTGGAGCTGTTCAATGCCGCCTATGAAAGCAGCCACGAACTGACGGTGGTGTACCCCGGCGTGCGTGACACCCTCAAATGGTTGAGCAAGCAAGGCGTGGAAATGGCCTTGATCACTAACAAGCCGGAGCGCTTCGTCGCACCGCTGTTGGACCAGATGAAGATCGGCCGGTATTTTCGCTGGATCATCGGCGGCGATACCCTGCCGCAGAAAAAGCCCGACCCGGCGGCGCTGTTCTTCGTGATGAAAATGGCCAACATTCCGGCGTCCCAATCGTTGTTCGTGGGCGATTCGCGCAGCGATGTATTGGCGGCAAAAGCCGCAGGGGTGCAGTGCGTGGCCTTGAGTTACGGCTACAACCATGGCCGGCCGATTGCCGAAGAATCGCCGGCGCTGGTGATTGATGACCTGCGCCTGTTAATCCCCGGTTGCCTGGGCGCGGGCGCTGAGATAACGTTGCCCGATATTGATCCGTCCTTTTCAGGAAATCCCATCGTGGTGGTCACTCGCAAACTCTGGATGAAAGTCATCAAGGCCCTGGCCCGCTGGCGTTGGCGCGCCTGACTGATCCTGGCCGCTCTGTGCGGCACGTTTGCCTACCTGACCGATTGACCCTCACACCACGAGGCACCTGATGATCCGCGAAGAATTCCTGCGTTTGGCCGCTGCCGGCTATAACCGTATCCCCATGGCCCGCGAAACCCTGGCCGACTTCGACACGCCGCTGTCGATCTACCTGAAACTGGCCGATGAGCCGAACTCGTATCTGCTGGAGTCGGTCCAGGGCGGCGAGAAGTGGGGCCGCTATTCGATCATCGGCCTGCCGTGCCACACGGTACTGCGGGTTCATGACCATCATGTGAGCATCACCCATGATGGCGTCGAGATCGAAAGCCATGACGTAGACGATCCGCTGGCCTTCGTCGAGGCCTTCAAGGCGCGCTACAACGTGCCGACCATTGCCGGCCTGCCGCGTTTTAACGGCGGCCTGGTGGGGTATTTCGGTTATGACTGCGTGCGCTATGTGGAGCAGCGCCTGGGTAAATGTCCGAACCCGGACCCGCTGGGCGTGCCGGACATCCTGCTGATGGTCTCCGATGCGGTCGTGGTGTTCGACAACCTCGCCGGCAAGATGCACGCGATTGTGCTGGCCGACCCGTCCCGGGCGGATGCCTACGAACAAGGCCAGGCCAGTCTCGAAGCACTGCTGGACAAGCTGCGCCAGCCGATCACGCCGCGTCGTGGCCTGGACCTCAGCCGTCCGCCTGCCGCTGACCCGGTGTTTCGCTCCAGCTTCACGCAGGCGGACTACGAGCGCGCAGTGGACACCATCAAGGAATACATCCTCGCCGGTGACTGCATGCAGGTGGTGCCGTCGCAACGGATGTCGATTGATTTCAAGGCGGCGCCGATTGACCTGTACCGGGCGCTGCGCTGCTTCAACCCGACGCCGTACATGTACTTCTTCAACTTCGGTGATTTCCACGTGGTGGGCAGTTCACCGGAAGTGCTGGTGCGCGTCGAAGACAACCTGATCACCGTGCGGCCCATCGCCGGTACGCGCCCGCGTGGCGCTACCGAAGAAGCGGACCTAGCGCTGGAAGAAGACCTGTTGAGCGATGACAAGGAAATCGCCGAGCACCTGATGCTGATTGATCTGGGGCGCAATGACACGGGGCGTGTCTCGGAAATCGGCTCGGTGAAGTTGACCGAGAAGATGGTCATCGAACGGTACTCCAATGTGATGCACATTGTGTCCAACGTCACCGGGGAACTGAAAGCCGGGTTGACCGCAATGGATGCACTGCGTGCCATTCTGCCGGCCGGCACCTTGTCGGGCGCGCCGAAGATTCGCGCGATGGAAATCATCGACGAACTGGAGCCGGTCAAGCGGGGCGTCTACGGCGGCGCCGTGGGGTATTTCGCCTGGAACGGCAACATGGACACCGCGATTGCGATCCGTACGGCAGTGATCAAGGATGGCGAACTGCATGTGCAGGCCGGTGGCGGCATTGTGGCTGACTCGGTGCCGGCGCTTGAATGGGAAGAAACCCTGAACAAGCGCCGCGCGATGTTCCGGGCGGTGGCGCTGGCTGAGCAAACCCCGCAGGACTGAAGTCAAATGTAGATCGAACTGTGGGAGGGGGCTTGCCCCCGATAGCGGTCTGTCAGTTCATGATGTGCTGGCTGACACATTGCTATCGGGGGCAAGCCCCCTCCCACATTGGTTTGTGTGGGTTTCAGGATTGGCTAGAAATCCAGGCTCACCCCGACACTCACCCCTTGCTGGGACAGGTTGTCATCCTTCCTCACGTTATACGCCGCGCGTAACGCCAGTTCCTGCGTCAGTTTGTGGCTGACACCCAGGCTCAAGCGATCCGAATTGCTGCGCGGCGTATACCCGTCCAGCTTGAAGTCGATCCCCGGCACGCTGTTGAGCGCGATGTTGACCTTCTGCGTGTCGTTCTCGAACTCATGCTCATGCGCCACTTCCCCATACACCTGGGTCTGCGGGGTGATGCGGTAGCTGCCTTGCAGGCCGACGCCAAGGCGTTTGGAGTCGCGCTGCTGGTCATCAAAGGTCAGGGCGGTGGAGCGGCTGTCTTTCTCCGAGTAGCCGTTGACTTCGACGCGCGCGTAATCGGCGCTGATGAAGGGCGACAGGTGCCAGTCGCTGCCTGGCGCAGCGATGTCGTAGCCCACGCGGCCGCTCAAGGCCCAGAGCCAGCCATCGGTGTCACCTTTCTCCGACCCTTCGCTGACGCCCAGGGCAAACTTGCGCTTGAGGTTGTCGAAGTCCAGTTTGCCGCCGGTCAAGGCCGCATCGGCCCACCAGTGATTCTGCTGATACTGGGCAAACGCGGTGCCCATGTAGCTGTTGAGCTTGTAATCCGAATCGCTGGCGCCGGCTTCCAGTGTCTGGCGGTACAGGCCCGCGGCGACGCCTACGCGCCAGGCTTCGTTGAGTCGGTAGCTGCCGCCGATATTGAGGTTATAACCACTGCCATCGCCGCTTGCCGAGCTGTTCTGGTCGTCGAAATTCAGCCGTTGGCCGCCGGCTGCCACGATCGCTCGCCATTGGCCGACGGCTTGCCAGTGGCCGGTGTCTGCCTGCCATTGATTGCGCAACTCATCCTGGTGGGCGCGCAATGTGCCCTGGGCCATTTCCGGCAGCAGCGTGATTTCCCACGGCGCGGCGAGCAGCGAATAGGCGTAGTCGGCGATCAGTTGTTGCCCGGCGATGGTCGGGTGGACCGAGTCGTTATAGATCAGCTTGGTCGGGTCCGGGTTGGTGCCACCGATACCGTACACCGGATTGGCGGTGCAACTGTTGCCACTGAAGCAGGTGCCCGTGAGGTTTTGCCCGGTGGCGAGGCCGAAGCGGGCCGGATTGGCAAAGGCTTCATTCAATAACAATGGAATGTTCAGCGGGATGACCTGCGCATCGATCTGCGACAGGCGCTGTACCAGCGACTGGTTGAAAACAGCGCTCAGGGCCGACGTCGCTGCCTGCTGCGGCGTGCCGTTGACGGCCGGCGTCAGGCCGATGTCGGGCAACATCCATACCATGATGTAACGCGCACCGGCTTGTTGCAGGGCCTGGGCACTGTCGGCCAATCGCCCGCCGGCGGCGACCGCTTGAGCGGGGCTGAGTACGCGACCCTGGAGGAAGTCATTGCCGCCACCGGAGAGAAAGTACAGCGCATTCGGATCGGCCAGCCCGCCGTTTGCCGGCAGGTAACCCTGTCGACTGCGCAGCACCGTGCCGCCCCCGGCATTACCGGGTGGGATCGCCGCGTTGGAGACGTTGGTGATGGAGTCGAGGATATTGTCGGTACGGTAGCCGCCGACCGCCCAGTTGTTTCCGTCCGGCAAGCCCTGGATCGCGCGCACCGGTGAGGTGGAGGCATTCAGGTCGTTTGGCGCTACACCCAGCTTCGCGCCGAGCAGCGTCGAAGAAACCAGACCATAGTCTCCCTGGAACGTCGGCCCGGTACGGTTGGTGAAGCGCAGGGTCGATCCGGCACCGCCGTCGGGAAACTGGCCGGCATCGGCCAGGCTGTCACCGAATACCACCATCGTTGAATAGGGTGACGATGCTGCATGAGCCTGTGCACAAGCCAGGTAAAGCAAGCCGGCGGCCAGGGGCGCGAAGAACGGAGTTCTGAGCATGGAAAATTCCATTGAGTTGTTTTTGTGTCGGAACCGAAACACTAGCAAAGTATCGAGCGTTTTCTATAGGGCAAAACCGAATTTTGCTGTGGGCAGCGCATTGAGCCCAGCCCGTATTTGCGGCGCCATATTGCACGGTTGGCGAGGCTACGTTACTGTGCCTGGACGTATGAATGAGACCCTCCCCGTGTTGATCATCAGCAGACTCTTGATGCGAGTAGTCAAGGCACACGCCCGTTGGCGTTGGCGCGCCTGACATTTTTCTCCGCCGGCCTGGCCGGACCTGTACCGATTTGCCTTCTTCACCCTGTTTGACGCCCCTTGCCGCTCACCCCGGCAACCGGAACGTGCGTCCGGCAGCGGGCCAAATGCCTGGAAGGCGGTCATTTGAAATCAGTGAATTCAAGAGGTTTGAACCCACATGTTGCTGATGATTGATAACTACGATTCCTTTACCTACAACGTTGTGCAGTACCTGGGCGAGCTGGGTGCCGAGGTCAAGGTGGTGCGCAACGACGAACTGACAGTCGCCCAGATCGCTGCGCTGAACCCTGAGCGCATCGTGGTTTCGCCCGGCCCGTGCACACCGACCGAAGCGGGCATCTCCCTGGAAACCATCCAGTATTTCGCCGGCAAGCTGCCGATTCTGGGCGTGTGCCTGGGACACCAGTCCATTGGTCAGGCCTTTGGCGGTGATGTGGTGCGCGCGCGCCAGGTGATGCACGGCAAGACCAGCCCGGTATTTCACAAGGACCTGGGTGTCTTCCAGGCGCTCAACAATCCTGTAACCGTGACCCGTTACCATTCCCTGGTGGTCAAGCGCGAAACCCTGCCCGAGTGCCTGGAACTGACGGCCTGGACCCAGCTGGAGGACGGCTCGGTCGATGAGATCATGGGCCTGCGCCACAAGACACTGAATATCGAAGGGGTGCAGTTTCACCCTGAATCGATCCTGACCGAGCAGGGCTACGAGCTGTTCGCCAATTTTCTCAAGCAGAGCGGCGGCACGCGCTAAGGATTTTCCATGGATATCAAGACTGCCCTGGGCCGTATCGTCGGTCACCTGGACCTGAGCACCGCTGAAATGAGCGATGTGATGCGCGAGATCATGACCGGTCAGTGCTCCGACGCACAGATCGGCGCCTTTATGATGGCCATGCGCATGAAGAGCGAAAGCATCGACGAAATCGTCGGCGCCGTGTCGGTGATGCGTGAACTGGCGGACAAGGTCGAACTCAAGACCCTCGACGGCGTGGTCGATGTGGTCGGCACCGGCGGCGACGGTGCGAACATTTTCAACGTATCGACGGCGTCCTCGTTCGTGGTCGCGGCAGCGGGTTGCACCGTGGCCAAGCACGGCAATCGCGCGGTGTCCGGCAAAAGTGGCAGCGCCGACTTGCTGGAAGCCGCCGGTATCTACCTGAACCTGACGCCGGTACAGGTGGCACGCTGCATTGACAGCGTCGGCATTGGCTTCATGTTTGCCCAGTCCCACCACGGCGCGATGAAACACGCCGCCGGCCCGCGCAAGGACCTCGGCCTGCGTACCCTGTTCAATATGCTCGGCCCGCTTACGAATCCGGCCGGTGTGAAACATCAGGTCGTCGGTGTCTTCAGCCAGGCGTTGTGCCGGCCGTTGGCTGAAGTGCTGCAGCGCCTGGGCAGCAAGCATGTGCTGGTGGTGCACTCCAAAGACGGCCTGGATGAATTCAGCCTGGCCGCACCGACCTTCGTGGCAGAGCTGAAGGACGACCAGGTCACTGAATACTGGGTCGAGCCTGAGGACCTGGGCATGAAGAGCCAGAGCCTGCATGGCCTAGCGGTGGAAAGCCCGGCGGCGTCGCTTGATTTGATTCGTGATGCATTGGGGCGACGCAAAACCGAAAACGGTCAAAAAGCCGCAGAAATGATTGTGCTCAATGCGGGCGCGGCACTTTACGCAGCGGACCATGCCTATAGTCTTAAGGAAGGTGTGGCCCTGGCTCACGATGCATTGCACACCGGTCTGGCTCGCGAGAAACTCGAAGAACTCGGAGCATTCACCGCCATATTCAAGATGGAGAATGAAGCATGAGTGTTCCCACCGTTCTGGAAAAAATCCTGGCGCGCAAGGCTCAAGAAGTTGCCGAGCGCCGTGCCCGTGTGAGCCTGGCTGAACTGGAAGCCCAGGCAAAGGCTGCCGATGCACCGCGCGGTTTTGCCAATGCCTTGATCGCCCAGGCCAAGCTCAAGCAGCCGGCTGTGATCGCTGAGATCAAGAAGGCCTCCCCGAGCAAAGGCGTTATCCGCGAGCACTTCGTGCCACATGAAATCGCCGCCAGTTATGAAAAGGGCGGAGCGACCTGCCTGTCCGTACTGACTGACATCGATTACTTCCAGGGTTCCGACTTATTCCTGCAGCAGGCACGCGCCGCGTGCAAGTTGCCGGTGATTCGCAAGGATTTCATGGTTGATCCCTACCAGATCGTCGAAGCCCGCGCGCTGGGTGCCGACTGTGTGCTGCTGATCGTTTCCGCCCTGGATGACGTGAGGATGGCCGAGCTGGCGGCTGTGGCCAAGGGTGTGGGCCTGGATGTACTGGTCGAGGTGCATGATGGCGACGAGCTGGAGCGCGCGCTGAAAATCCTCGACACCCCACTGGTGGGGGTCAACAACCGTAACTTGCATACCTTTGACGTCAGTCTGGAAACCACCCTTGATCTGCTGCCGCGTATTCCGCGTGATCGCCTGGTGATTACCGAGAGCGGCATCGTCAACCGCGCCGATGTGGAGTTGATGGAAATCAGCGAAGTGTATGCGTTCCTGGTCGGCGAGACGTTCATGCGCGCGGAGAACCCAGGGGCCGAACTGCAGCGTCTGTTCTTCCCGGAGCGTGGCGTGACGGTCAGCGGTTCGACCCTGGATTGATTCCAGCGCAGTCGGTCCGTTTTTGAAATGCAGTAAAAAAGTGTGGGAGGGGGCTTGCCCCCGATAGCGGTGGTTCAGTCACCAAGACGTTTGGCTGGTCCACTGCCATCGGGGGCAAGCCCCCTCCCACATTGGTCTTGTGCTTATTCAGGTAGGTCAATGTGATGGCTAGGCTGGTTTCGATGACTGTGCAGGCAGGGCTTGCAGCCGAACAAGCCTTGCTGGCCGCCGTCTGCGCCGGTGAGCAGGAATTCGGTCTGTTGTTCTGGCAGCCCAACGATCAAGCCTTGGTCATGCCACGCCGTTTGAGCCGATTACCGGCCTTTGAAGCCGCCAGCCAAGTCTCGGCAGACGCGGGTTGGCCGGTGTTGTTGCGCGAAACCGGCGGTGAGCCGGTGCCGCAGTCCGCCGCTACTGTCAATATCGCCCTGGTCTACGCGCCTGCGCGCAGTGAAGGTGATCAAGGGCGCATCGAAACCGGCTACCGACGGTTGTGCCAGCCGATTTGTGATGTATTGACCGAGTTGGGCGGCGACGCATCCGTTGGCGAAATCGATGGCGCGTTCTGCGACGGTCGTTACAACGTCAATCTCAACGGCCGGAAAATGGTCGGCACGGCACAACGTTGGCGCCAGAGCGGCGGTCGCCCGGTGGGCTTGGTGCACGGTGCCTTATTGCTGGACAACGATCGCGATGAGTTGATTATGGCGGTCAATCGTTTTAATCAAGCTTGTGGCCTGGAACAACGGGTGCGTGCCGAGAGCCATATCGCACTGCACGAGGTGTTCACCGCGCCCGATGTAATCGGCCGGCTCGACACCTTGTACCGTCAGATGCTGGCAGGCTTGCTGCCAGGTTAACGGGTGCCGAACACCACCATTGTCTTGCCTTTGACGTGCACCAGGTTGCGCTCTTCCAGATCCTTGAGCACGCGCCCCACCATTTCCCGCGAACAGCCCACGATGCGCCCGATTTCCTGGCGTGTGACTTTGATCTGCATGCCATCGGGGTGGGTCATGGCGTCAGGTTGCTTGCACAGCTCCAGCAGGCAGCGAGCGACACGCCCGGTCACATCGAAGAATGCCAGGTCGCCGACCTTGCGCGTGGTATCCCGCAGGCGCTGGGCAATCTGCCCGCTCAAGGCATACAGAATGTCCGGATCCTGTTGGGCCAGTTCGCGAAATTTCGTATAGCTGATCTCGGCCACTTCGCACTCCACCTTGGTGCGTACCCAAGCGCTGCGCTGCTGCTCCTTGCCCGCTTGCTCGAACAGTCCCAGCTCGCCAAAGAAATCCCCGGTGTTGAGGTAGGCAATGATCATCTCGCGACCGTCTTCGTCCTCGATCAGGATGGTAACCGAGCCCTTGATAATGAAGAACAGGGTTTCGGAGCGCTCGCCCGCGCAGATGATGTTGTGCTTGGCCGGATGACGCCGGCGCTGGCAATGCATCAGCAGCTTGTCGAGGTTCTTGATCTTGGGTGTGGGAGTAAGAGCAACCATGGTTGTATCCCGAAAGACTGCGCGATGGGGTTGGATTTGTTTTTATCAGCGATACCGGCATTGACGTACGCTGTACAAAGGATGGCAATGCGCCATTGATTTGGCGCCAGCTTACCAGACACATTCTGACTCGATTAGCGTATTTCACCGGCAAACGCTGTTTATTGATCGTTTTCATGCAGTGCACGGCTGTCCTGAGGCCCTGTGCTAAGCTGGCGACCCTTTTTTAGCAGTGGAGTCTGGGCGATGAAGGCACGCATCCAATGGGCGGGCGAAGCCATGTTCCTCGGTGAGTCGGGCAGTGGCCACGTGGTGGTCATGGACGGCCCGCCGGAAGCCGGTGGCCGCAACCTGGGTGTACGCCCGATGGAAATGCTGCTGCTGGGTGTCGGCGGTTGCAGCAATTTCGATGTGGTCAGTATCCTGAAAAAATCCCGTCAGGCCGTGGAAAGCTGCGAAGCCTTTCTGGAGGCCGAGCGTGCCACCGAAGATCCCAAGGTGTTTACCAGGATTCATATGCATTTTGTGGTCAAGGGCCGGGCGCTGAAGGAGGCGCAGGTCAAGCGTGCCATCGAGCTGTCGGCAGAGAAATACTGCTCGGCCTCGATCATGCTCGGCGCGGCCGGTGTAGCCATCACCCATGATTACGAAATTATCGAGTTGGGTTGATCGTAGAACGACGGGCAAAAAGAAGGGCGCTTTGATAGCGCCCTTTTTACATGATCATTCCCACGCTCTGCGAGATGATCGTTCCCACGCTCCGCGTGGGAATGCATTCTCGTGACGCTCCGCGTCACCCTTGCGCAGGTGCCGGGTTTTGCGCTCTTCGTGCTTTCAAATCCGATAGGTGCTTTTGGTCATGACCTTGGCCAACAGACTCATGCCGAACCTCACCGGCGCAGGGAAGCGAAAGCCGCCGGCATCCAAAGCGCTTTCTGCGTGATGCTCTTCGTCGATGCGCATCTGCTCGAGAATGGCCCGTGACTTTTGGTCCTCGGCCGGCAGTTGTTCAAGGTGTTCGTCCAGGTGCTTGCACACCTGATGCTCGGTTGCCGCGACAAAACCCAGGCTGACCTTGTCGCTGATCAGGCCGGCAGCGGCGCCAATCCCGAACGACAAGCCATAAAACACTGGGTTCAGCACACTGGTATGACTGCCCAACTGGCGAATGCGTTGTTCGCACCAGGCCAGGTGGTCGATCTCTTCCTCGGCCGCATGCTCCATTGCCGCGCGTATCTGCGGCAACTTGGCGGTCAGGGCCTGGCCCTGGTACAACGCCTGGGCACAGACTTCACCGGTATGGTTGATACGCATCAGGCCGGCCACGTGGCGGGTCTCGCTCTCGCTCATCTGCGCGTCCGGCTGCACGATGGCCGGTGACGGACGATACGGTTGGCCGCTAAATGGCAGCAGCGTACGCATGGCTGTGTCGGCTTGCAGTAACAGACGGTCAATCGGCGAGTAGTGACGTTGGGTAGTCATGCTGACCTCCGGAAAGAATCTCGGCGGCCAGTTTACCGCAAGAGAGGACGGCGCGTTTGCGCTGAGTCAATTTGCCCCGGTGCACTCAGCCCGGCGGCCAGTTCATCTGGCGCTGACCCAGCACGTGCATATGGATGTGGTACACGGTCTGCCCGCCGTCTTCGTTGCAGTTCATCACCACGCGAAAGCCTTTCTCGCAGCCTTGCTCCACCGCCAGGCGTTGGGCCGTGAACAGGATATGGCCGGCCAGGGCTTTATCGTCCTCGGTCAGGTCGTTGAGGGTGCGAATGGGCTTTTTCGGGATGACCAGGAAATGCACCGGCGCCTGCGGGGCGATATCGTGGAAAGCCAGCACCTGGTCATCTTCATAGATGATGTTCGCCGGTATTTCTCGATTGATGATCTTGGTGAACAGAGTATCCACAGCTGCTTCTCCATAGTGAACGAGAGGGTCAGTGTACTGGGGCGCTCAACGCGGGCAATAGGCCTTGTTGATCGCACCGGCAATTTTTCGGGTAAGCCAGCGCGGGCTCAGGCGCGGGCTGAAGGCGAGCCAGCGGTTGCGGCGCCCCGGAATGATGATCGCCTTGTTCTTCTCCAACGCACGCACGGTGAAGAGCGCGACTTCTTCGGGGCTCATCAACTGCTGGCTGCGGTCGAGTTTTGCAGTGTCCATTTGCGCGGTGCCGAAGAAAGCGGTGCGCGTAGGCCCGGGGCAGAGCACCGAAACCTTGATGCCACAGGTCTTGAGCTCCTCGCGCAGGCCTTCGGAGAAGTGCAGTACATAGGCTTTGCTCGCGTAGTAGCTGCTCATCCACGGGCCCGGCTGGAAGGCGGCAACCGAGGCGACGTTGAGAATCTGCCCGCCGCCATGCAGCGCCATGGCATTGCCCAGAGCGTGACACATGCGGGTCAGGGCGAGGATGTTGACTTCGATCAGGTCCTGCTCGGTCATCCAGTCCTGGGCCAGGAACGGCCCGCTGGTGCCGATACCGGCGCAGTTGACCAACAGGTCGATCTGTCGCTCACCCTCTTCGAGTTCCAGCAAAAAACCCGACAACCGCAGCGGCTCGCCCAGGTCGCAGGCACGGAACAGCACCTCGACGCCGAAACGTTGAGTCAATTCGGTTGCAATGCTTTCCAACTGATCACGCTGGCGGGCCACCAGAATCAAACTGCGGCCACGTCGAGCCAGTGCTTCGGCCAGAGCCAGGCCGATACCGCTGGAGGCACCGGTGATCAGAGCGTAACGGGTCATGCCTTTCTCCATCGCCACGCCACCGAGCCTGTGACAGAGGCATCACAGGCGGGGGGGCGTTTCTTCACTGTTCTGGAGAGTCTACAGGTTCGGCCGTGTCGTCAGCACTCTGCGCTGCTTCGTCCTCGACCATGACGTCTGGGGCGGCGGCGTCGTCGGCGGTAATGGAGCTGCTTTCATAGCCGCCGCCCATGTTGGCTTCCAGTTGGTCCAGGTAGCCGTTCATGCCCAGGGTTACCACGACGATGAGCATCAATGGGATGAACGCCAGCCACAACGAGGCGAGGATTTTAACCGCCGTGGAGTTGCGCGGTGGAGGTGCACCGTACTGGTTGGCGCCGGTGTTGCCCGGCCATACCAGCAGCAGCAGAGGGAAAATGCTGTTCACCACCGGAACCAGGTTCAGCAGGTACAGCCAGCCAGACCAGCCAATGTCGTGCAGGCGCTGCACGCCGATTTGCACGCTGACGACCACAAGTCCCACAAACAGCGCAAAACCCAGCAGCGAGCCGAGAATGATTGCGATCGTTGGCGAAGCAGTAGCCACCGCGAAACCCACGGTACTGATGATCCCGCCAGCCACCAGCATCGCAACGGTCAGTGCCAGCGTCCAGGCGAGATAGCGCAGGCGACCGATACGCCCGTGGATGGTGAAGACCTTGAGCGTGGAATACTCCGGCAGGTTATCGCCAACGGCTGCGCGTGGTGGTGCATACGGTGATGCGGCGGAGGTTGGGAAGTCCGGCGCGGACGAGCCTGTTTCGTGGGTTTCGGCAAGGCTGAAAGCCACGGGCTGTTCGGCTTCGATACGTGCGTCGACTCCGGCGTTCTGCAGCGCGGTGAGATAGGTTTCAGCGTCGGCACGTGACAGATCGCGCTTGAGCGCGACCTCGCGGCCGGTGAACAGCTTTTCGATCGCCTCGACGTCGCTCTTGAACAGCTCGGCGAGGTTCAGTTTGGCGGTGGTGCTTTCGACACCCGGGCGCAAGGCTCCGTCAAACACAATCTTGAAACGGTTGTCGCTCATGCGGGCATCCTTGGCACTTTTTTCAGGGAGGTTGTGCAGGCCGGCTCAATTGGCAGGCCTGGCATCTGGGTCAACGTGGCCAGCGCAATTGTGCTGCGTTTTCGCGTGCCTGGCGGTATTGAGCGTCCAGGCGTGCGACGAGTTCATCCACGCCGGGTAAATCATTGATCTCACCGACGCCTTGGCCGGCCGACCATACAGTCTTCCATGCCTTGGCCTCATCGCTCAACGGTTTGAGCTTGGAGCCGACATTGACCTCACCTTTGCCCTGGAGGGCAGCGAGATCAAAACCGGCGTTTTCCAGGCTCTGGCGCATGAAGCTTGCAGGCACGCCGGAAACAGCCGGAGTGTGCACGATGTCGGCGGCGTGCGCTGTGAGCAGCATCTCTTTATACGCATCCGGTGCTTGGCTTTCGGTGGTACCGATAAAGCGCGTGCCGAGATACGCCAGGTCCGCACCGAGCAGTTGGGCGGCGAGAATTTCCCGACCGTGGTTGAGACAGCCGGCGAGCAGCAGGGTTTTGTCGAAGAACTGGCGTATCTCGGCAATCAGCGCAAAGGGACTCCAGGTGCCGGCATGACCACCTGCGCCGGCGGCGACCGCGATCAATCCATCGACGCCCGCTTCAGCGGCTTTTTCGGCGTGACGACGGGTGGTGACGTCGTGAAACACCATGCCGCCGTAGCTGTGCACTGCATCGACCAACTCCTTCACGGCACCAAGGCTGGTGATGACGATGGGCACTTGGTGCTCGACGCAGAGGGCCAGGTCGGCTTCAAGCCGTGGGTTGCTGTTGTGTGCGATCAGGTTGACGGCATAGGGGGCGGGGTTATCCAGCTGCGCCAGGCCTGCTTCGATTTCCTCCAGCCAGGCCTTGAAGCCGCTGCTTTCGCGTTGGTTGAGCGCCGGGAAACTGCCGACCACCCCGTTGCGGCAGCAGGCCAGCACCAGTTGCGGGTTGGAGATCAGGAACATGGGGGCAGCCACCACGGGCAGGCGCAGGCGTTGTTCAAGCAGGGCGGGCAGCGACATTGGAGGTTCCCCCGAGTAATTGAAGTTAAAACGGTTTGACCACGACCAGAATTACGATTGCCAGCAATATCAGGACCGGCACTTCATTGAACCAGCGATAAAAGACATGGCTGCGGCTGTTTTCACCACGGGCGAAGCGTTTTACCTGCGCGCCGCACATGTGGTGATAGCCGATCAACAGGACGACCAGGGTGAGCTTGGCGTGGATCCACGCGCCCGATTGGAAAATACCGGGGTTAAGCACCAGCAACCAGATGCCGAAGACCAGCGTGGCGACCATCGCCGGGCCCATGATGCCGCGGTACAGCTTGCGCTCCATGACGCTGAAGCGCTCCTTGCTGACGGTATCCTCGCTTTGGGCGTGGTAGACAAACAGGCGTGGCAGGTAGAACAGCCCGGCAAACCAGCAGACGATGCTGACGATATGGAAGGCTTTGACCCATAGATAAAGCATTTTTAGTTATTCCCAGGTTCACGGTAGCGAAGATAGTAGTAGCTCAAGCGCCCGTACGTCACGTTGGCGGTTGTCGCAGGACGATACGGACCCTATTATCGACGGCTTTCCAGTGGTTCGTTGAGGGCAGGTTTATGGTCAAGGTCGGTATCGTCGGCGGCACGGGTTACACCGGTGTCGAATTGCTGCGTCTGTTGGCTCAGCATCCGCAGGCTGAGGTGGTGGTCATCACTTCACGCTCCGAGGCGGGCCTGGCCGTGGCCGATATGTACCCGAACCTGCGAGGCCACTACGACGGCCTGGCCTTCAGCGTGCCGGACATCAAGACACTGGGTGCCTGTGACGTGGTGTTCTTCGCCACGCCTCACGGGGTCGCGCATGCATTGGCCGGTGAACTGTTGGCGGCGGGCACCAAGGTGATCGATCTTTCCGCCGACTTCCGCCTGCAGGATGCCGATGAGTGGGCCAAATGGTACGGCCAGCCTCACGGCGCGCCAGAGTTGCTGGAAGAAGCGGTGTACGGCTTGCCGGAAGTCAATCGTGAGCAGATCAGGCAGGCCCGCCTGATTGCGGTGCCGGGTTGCTATCCGACGGCGACTCAGCTGGGTTTCCTGCCGCTGCTGGAAGCAGGCCTGGCGGACGCCTCGCGTTTGATCGCGGACTGCAAGTCCGGTGTCAGCGGCGCCGGTCGCGGTGCTGCGGTAGGCTCGCTGTATTCCGAGACGTCGGAAAGCATGAAGGCTTATGCGGTCAAAGGGCATCGTCATTTGCCTGAGATCCGTCAGGGGCTGCGCCGCGCTGCGGGTAAGGACGTGGGCCTGACCTTCGTGCCGCACCTGACGCCGATGATCCGCGGGATTCACTCCACCTTGTACGCGACGGTTGTCGATCGGTCGGTTGACCTGCAGGCATTGTTCGAAAAGCGTTATGCCAATGAGCCCTTCGTCGACGTGATGCCGGCGGGCAGCCATCCGGAAACCCGCAGTGTGCGCGGCGCCAACGTGTGCCGGATTGCGGTGCATCGTCCGCAGGACGGCGACCTGGTGGTGGTGCTGTCGGTGATCGACAACCTGGTCAAGGGGGCGTCGGGCCAGGCGGTGCAGAATATGAACATCCTGTTTGGCCTGGATGAGAAGCTCGGCCTGTCCCACGCAGGGATGCTGCCTTAAAAGCGGCTGCAAGCTTCAAGTTGTCAGCGGCAAGCGTGTAGCTTAAGGCTTGAAGCTTGCCGCTGCCCCGCATAATAGTTGACCGCTTTTCTAGGAGAAGCGGATAATGCTCGCTATTACGCATATGACGGCGCTACGCCGGGAGATTATCAGCATGAGCGTTGAATCCTTCACCCCCACGGCTTTGCAATTCACCCACGGTGCTGCGCACAAGGTGAAGAGCCTGGTCGATGAAGAGGGTAATGATCGCTTGAAGCTGCGCGTATTTGTTACGGGCGGCGGTTGTTCAGGGTTTCAGTACGGTTTTACCTTCGATGAAGATGTGGCCGACGATGACACCATCGTTGAGCGCGAGGGCGTGAGCCTGGTTGTGGATCCGATGAGCTTCCAGTACCTGGCGGGGGCTGAAGTGGATTATCAGGAAGGGCTGGAAGGGTCGCGTTTCGTGATCAAGAACCCCAACGCCACGACTACCTGTGGTTGCGGGTCTTCGTTCTCGATCTGATCGAACGCCTGGCCTGCACGTATAAAGAAACCTGCACGGATACAAAAACGCCGCTTGGCTTTGATCGGCCAAACGGCGTTGTGCTGTCTGGCGCTCAGGCGGGGTAGATCGCGCCCAGCACCCGCAGCCCGCGAGCACCGGTGACGCTCGGGCGGTTCGCGGCGATGCCTTCAAGGCAGCAATGGGCCAGCCAGGCGAAGGCCATGGCTTCCACCCAGTCCGGGTCTACGCCATAGGTGGCTGTGCTACTGACCTGGGTGGACGGTAGCAGTGCAGCCAGTCGATTCATCAGCGTCCCGTTATGGGCGCCACCGCCGCAGACCAGCAGGGTGTCGGTCTGGTGTTGAGCGCTTTGCAGGGATTCGACGATGGTCAGGGCGGTCAGCTCGAGCAATGTGGCTTGCACATCCTCGGGAAGAAACGCCGGCAACTCGCCGAGATGGTGCTGCAGCCAGTCCAGGTTGAACACTTCTCTTCCGGTACTCTTGGGCCCTTTGGTCGCGAAAAAAGCATCGCTGAGCAGCGTGTCTAGTAGCGGCGGCTGAACCTTGCCACTGGCTGCCCATTGCCCGTCACGATCAAACGGCTCGCCGCGTTGGTGATCAATCCACGCGTCCAGCAAGACATTGCCCGGGCCGCAGTCAAAGCCCGATACAGGTTTGCCGGTTTCTATCAGGCTCAGGTTGCTGAAGCCACCGACGTTCAGCACGGCACGGTTGCCGGCACGTTCACCGAACAGCGCCTCGTGAAAGGCCGGTACCAAAGGGGCGCCCTGGCCACCTGCGGCGACGTCGCGGCTGCGGAAGTCGCTGACCACCGTGATGCCCGTCAGCTCGGCGAGTAATGCCGGATTGCCGATCTGTACCGTAAAGCCCCGGGCGGGTTCATGGCGGATGGTCTGCCCATGGCTGCCAATCGCGCGGATGTCGTGAGGGGTGAGGTTTTGCTGGGCCAGCAAGGCGTGGATGCCTTGGGCGGCGAGTGTTACCCAGGACTGCTGGGCGATGGCCGAGCGGGCAATCTCATCCGGCCCGCTGGCGCACAGGCTGAGCAGCTCGGCGCGCAGCTCGGCAGGCATGGGGATGTAGTGGGTGGCGATCAGGCTGAGCGCCGAATCCTGCTCGATGAGGGCGATATCCAGGCCATCGAGGCTGGTCCCGGACATCACACCTATATAGCGCGGCATACCTTAACGCTTCGCCGAAGCCAACAGGGTGGAGCGTTCCTGATCCATGCGGGCCATCAACGGTTGGCTTTGCTGCATGAAGCGCGCGCGCTCTGCCTTGGCAATGGGGTCGGCCATCGGCAGCTTCTGGCCCAGTGGATCAACGTGTACACCGTTGACCTGGAACTCATAGTGCAAGTGCGGCCCGGTGGACAGGCCAGTCGTGCCGATATAACCGATCACTTGGCCCTGCTTCACGTTTCCACCGGTTTTCACGCCCTTGGCGAACCCTTGCATGTGGCCATACAGCGTGCGGTAGGTATTGCCGTGCTGGATGATCACCGTGTTGCCGTAACCACCGCGACGCCCGGCCAACAGGACCTTGCCGTCGCCGGCTGCCTTGATTGGCGTGCCACGCGGAGCGGCGTAGTCGACACCTTTGTGGGCGCGGATTTTGTTCAGAATTGGATGCTTGCGACCCATGGAGAAACGCGAGCTAATACGGGCGAAGTCCACCGGTGTACGGATGAACGCCTTGCGCATGCTGTTGCCGTCAGCCGTGTAGTAGCTGCTGTTGCCCTGTTTGTTGGTGTAGCGCACGGCGGTGTAGGTCTTGCCGCGGTTTGTGAAGCGCGCAGAGAGAATATTGCCGGTGCCGACTACTTTGCCATTGGCGACTTTCTGTTCGTAGATCACATCGAATTCGTCACCCTGGCGTATGTCCTGGGCGAAGTCGATGTCGTAGCCAAATACGCTGGCCATGTCCATGGTCATGCTGTGGGACAGGCCGGCACGGGCGGCGGATTGCGACAGCGAGCTGTTGATCACGCCGTGTACGTAGGCAGAACGCATGACTGGCTTGGTGGTGATGCGATTGAAGGCAAAACCCTTGGCGCTTTTGCTCAGGCTGATGCTTTCCAGGTCGCTGATATTGGTGTGCAGGTTATTCAGTTGGCCGTCGGGCGTCAGTTCGAATTCAAGCTTCTGGCCATGTTTGAGCTGGGTGAACTGCTTGGCTTGCTTATCGGTGGCGAGGACGTCATTGACGGTGGCGGCGGGCAATCCGACCTTTTCGAACAGTGTTGACAGTGTGTCACCTTTGCTCACGATCACTTCGCGATGCTGGGCGTTCTTGGGCGCGACGGCTGCGGGCTTGTCCTGAGCAGCGTTTTGAGTCTCTTGCGGGGTGTCTTCAATCTGCGCGAACGGAGACTCGTTCGGGGTATTTGTGGCTTGTTGCGCGTCGGAAGCGTCTTGATCTTGTGTCAGTTGCTCAACAGGACTTTCCAGGTCAAGGCTTAGGGATGTTCGTTTGGCTTCTACGTCACTGGAAGGGAATACCAGGAGTGCCAGGCTGAGAAGGGCGGCGATACCACTTGCGGCGAGCAGGTGGGTCTTCGGGTAAAGCGGCGGCGCTTTAGACGGTTCAGTGGTCATAAGTATTTTGACTTTGAAGATGAAATGGAAAAGATGAATGACATGATGAAGATGAAATAACTGTATAAAATATAACCAAATCATCTGTGGCGCAAGCTCGCGAACGCTGGGCTTGCGCAATGGTGTCCGTTCACAGGGCAAAACTTGTAATTAGTCCCTGATCTTGTATGGTTGGTTCCCTTTTGAATCTGAGCCTTGCGGGTCTGTTATGAAGTCGGTTGAAGAGCAGCTAGCGCTGATAAAACGTGGTGCGGAAGAACTGTTGGTCGAGGCCGAGCTGATAGAAAAGCTCAAGCGTGGCCAGCCCCTGCGTATCAAGGCAGGCTTTGATCCTACCGCGCCTGACCTGCACCTTGGCCATACCGTGCTTATTAATAAGCTGCGTCAGTTCCAGGACTTGGGGCATCAGGTCATCTTCCTTATTGGTGACTTCACCGGGATGATCGGCGACCCGAGCGGCAAGAGCGCAACGCGCCCACCGCTGACGCGCGAACAGGTTCTCGACAATGCCGAGACCTACAAGACCCAGGTGTTCAAAATCCTTGATCCGGCCAAAACCGAGGTGGCCTTCAACTCCACCTGGATGGACCAGATGGGGCCGGCGGATTTCATTCGCCTGACGTCGCAGTACACCGTCGCACGCATGCTTGAGCGTGATGACTTCGACAAGCGCTACTCCACCAATCAGCCGATCGCGATCCATGAGTTTCTTTACCCGTTGGTCCAGGGGTATGACTCGGTGGCTTTGCGTGCGGATGTTGAGCTGGGCGGGACGGATCAGAAGTTCAACCTGCTGATGGGGCGTGAGCTGCAGCGCGCCTATGGGCAGGAAGCGCAGTGCATTCTGACCATGCCGTTGCTGGAGGGGTTGGATGGCGTCAAGAAGATGTCCAAGTCCCTGGGTAACTATGTGGGTATCCAGGAAGCGCCGGGCGTGATGTACGGCAAGCTGGTTTCCATTCCGGATTCGTTGATGTGGCGTTACTTCGAATTGCTGAGCTTTCGCTCGATGGATGAAATCAATGCGTTGCGTGCTGATGTGGAGGCGGGTGCCAACCCGCGTGATGTGAAGATCAAGCTGGCCGAAGAGATCGTGGCGCGCTTCCATGGTGAAGAGGCTGCGGCCAACGCTCACCGTGCGGCGGGCAATCGCATGAAGGATGGCGAGTTGCCGGACGACCTGCCGGAGATCGAATTGACTGCGGCTGAGGCGATGCCGATCGCGGCAGTCCTTAATAAGGCAGGTTTGGTGAAGAACTCTGCGGTGGCGCGTGACCTGCTCGGTTCGGGTGGTGTGCGTATAGATGGTGAAGTGGTCGATCGCACCTTTAAATACGGGCTGGGCGCTACCCACGTTTGCCAGGCGGGGAAGAAGGCATTTGCGCGTATTACGCTCAAATCCGAATAAGTCTCTAATTAGGGGTTGACGGCAAATTATATCTCTCTATAATTCGCCCCACTTCCGGCGCAGTCGAAACGGAAAACTCCTTGGTAAACAATGAGTTAAGTAGTTTTCGACAGCAGGCCGCTTCAGTTCA